>NZ_JBJJMM010000006.1:0-261894 GCF_046231795.1 Pseudomonas sp. KCJK9016
GGGGGGGGGGGGGGGGGGGGGGGGGGGGGGGGGGGGGGGGGGGGGGGGGGGGGGGGGGGGGGGTGGGGGGGGGGGGGGGGGGGGGGGGGGGGGGGGGGCGAGGCTGTGGGGCGGCAGCGGGAGGTGTGGATAAGGGAGAGGGAGAGGGGCGTTGGAGAGGAGTGGCGGGGGGGGGGGGGCGGGGGTAGGTGGGGGGTGGGGGGGGGGGGGGGGGGTGGGAAGGGGTGGGGGGAATGGCTTGGGGAGACAAGAGGGAGGTCGCGTCCGCCGGCGACACCACCGTAAAGAAAAACATCGGGGGTTGAATCTCCCGCCGTAAAAGTCTTATTTCAAAACGGATACCTGTTCATTTCCAAGGACTGGCGCAAAAGCTGCATCCTACGGCCATTCGCCGGTTTTCCGTCACCGGCTTCTGGAGGATTAGGATGCGTAGCCTGGTTTTGCTGCTGGCCGTTTTGGCGCTGGGCGGCTGTATGACTGTCAGTGACATGGCCGAAGGGACTCGCTACCAGATGAGCGATGCGGGCTTGCTGGATCACAGCGACAGCCGCCGCGTGAACAATTTCCGCATTCAGCCGGATTCGTTCATCTACATCGCGCAAGGCTCGTTCGCACCGCCGGGTGGTTCTTACCCGCGTCCCAACGTTGTGGCCGAAGAGGCCTTCAAAGGCTTCGTCGAATACTTCCCGATGGTCCGCCGCGCCCGTGCGCCGGAGGGCCTCGACCAGGCGATGGGCGAAGCCCGCGACGCCGGCGCTCACTACCTGCTGTATACCCGCTTCGCCAAGGCTGACGATCGCATCGGCAACTCCGATGAGTGGCTGGATCAGGAAGCCGTGGATCGCCTCGGTATCGACGGCGGCGTGATTCAGATCATGTTGATCGAGACCAGCACCCAGTATTTGATCGATACTGCACGGATCAAGAGTCGTGGCGGTTTACTGACGTTCCACGACAACAAGCCCGAAGACCTGATCGGCCCACCGCTTGCGCAGTACGCGCGCAGCCTGCTGGGCGTCGGGGACCAGTAAATCAAGGAGTACGCCATGAGTGGCCCGCAAAAAGCCAATGACCTGCTGGGGCAAATCCCCAAAACCAAAGGCTTGCCGCCGGTGCACTTGTGGAACCCGGATTTCTGCGGCGACATCGATATGCGCATCGCCCGGGACGGCACCTGGTTTTATCTGGGGACGCCGATCGGGCGCAAGCCGATGGTCAAGCTGTTTTCCACCATCATCCGCCGCGATGGTGATGACTACTTCCTGATTACTCCGGTCGAGAAAGTCGGGATCAAGGTCGATGACGCGCCCTTCGTGGCGATTGCCGTCGAGGTGGACGGCGAGGGTGAGGCGCAAGTGCTGCGCTTTACCACCAACGTCGATGAAACCACCGAGGCCGGCGCTGAACATCCGATCCGGGTCGAGATCGACCCGGTCACCCAAGAACCTGCCCCCTACGTGCATGTACGCACCAACCTCGAAGCACTGATCCACCGCAATGTGTTCTACCAATTGGTGGAGCTGGCGGTCAGCCGAGAAATCGACGGCCAGCGCTGGCTCGGCGTCTGGAGCGGTGGCGAGTTCTTTCCCATCGGCCTCGAACCTTAAAAAAACCGCAGTCTGTGAAAACAGGCTGCGGTTTTTTGTCGTTGACTCCCAATCATATGATCATTAGCGTAGACACCCACAGCGAACGGCGTCGGGGTGTCCATGTCGAGCAGTTTTCACGCATCAACGGTTGACTGGCTGGGTGCCTGGATTGCCGCCGGCCAGGTAAAACCGGGGCAGGCGATCAAGGTCGAGGCTGAGCTGGGCGAGCAGCTCGGCGTCAGCCGCACCGTCATCCGCGAAGCCATCAAGACCCTCGTCGCCAAAGGCATGCTCGAAGTCGGGCCGAAAGTCGGCACCCGCGTGTTGCCGATCAAGCGCTGGAACCTGTTCGATCCGCAAGTCGTGGGCTGGCTGTCACGCAGCGGTCTGCCGGAAAACTTCGTCGATGACCTGCTCGACCTGCGCCGCACCATCGAACCGATGGCGGTGCGCTGGGCCTGCGAGCGGGCGACCGTCGAGCAGGTGCAAGCTGTACGGCAAGCCTACAACGCTCTCGAAAGGGCGGTGGACAGCGGCATTGATTACAACCGCGCCGACCAGTTCTTCCACGAATGCATCCTCGCCGCCAGCCACAATCAATTCATCGAGCAGATGGTGCCGGCCCTCGGCGCGCTGCTCGCCGTGTCCTTCGAAGTGTCCGCGGCCGACCCCGACGAGTTGCGCCGCACCTTGCCCATCCACAAAGACATGGCCGACGCCATCGCTGCCCGGGATGCCGCGCGCGGGGTGTGGGCCTGCATGACGCTGATCGACAACGCCGACCTGGTCATCAAGCGGTTCTACCCGCAGGTGATGGCCGACAAAAAAGCCAGCTGACCAAAACAACAAGACAGGAGGTTGCATGACGTTGACTGCGGTGACAGAGCATCGGGCGCAACTGGGCGAAGGCCCGTTCTGGGACGCACCGACCCAGGCGCTGTACTGGGTGGACATCGCCGGCAGGCAGGCGCTACGGCTGATCGGGCAGAATGTGCAGATCTGGCAGATGCCGGAACACGTCTCGGCGTTCATTCCCTGCGCCAGCGGCGATGCCCTGGTGACCCTGAGCAGCGGCGTCTACCGACTCGATCTGAATTCCCCCGGACTTGAGCCGCGACTGACGCTGTTCTGCGTCGCCGATCCGCAACCGGGCAACCGTGCCAACGAGGCACGTTGCGATGGCCAGGGCCGCTTGTGGCTCGGCACCATGCAAAACAATATCGGCGAGCAGGGCGAGGACCTGCCGGTCACTCGTCGCTCCGGTGGATTGTTCCGGATTGATCCGGATAAAAGAGTCACGCCGTTGCTGCGCGGCCTGGGCATTCCCAACACGCTGCTGTGGAGCGACGACGGCACCACGCTGTTGTTCGGTGACAGCCTCGATAGCACGTTGTACCGCTACTTCATTCACACCGATGGCAACCTCGACACGGCCCGGCCCTGGTACGGCGCCGATCGGAATGGCGACCCGGACGGTTCGGCGATGGATGCCGAAGGCTTTGTGTGGAACGCCCGCTGGGATGGCAGTTGCCTGCTGCGCCTGACGCCGGATGGCACGATCGACCGCAAGATTGACCTGCCGATCAGTCGCCCCACCAGTTGTGTATTCGGCGGTGCCGACCTGAAAACCCTGTACATCACCAGCGCCAAAAGTCCATTGAACCACCCGCTGGATGGCGCCGTGCTGTCGTTGCGAGTGGACGTCGCCGGAAAACTCTGTACACGTTTTGCTGATTAAATCCCAAAATATGGGATGCAAAATTATATATTGAGATTATTTGGTGGTCGGGTTTATAGTCGGCTCCAGCAGTAACACGCACTCACACTTAAAAAGAACAAAACAGGTGAAGTGATGCAGCGAATTCCACTCGCACTCCCAAGCGGAGTCAGCGTTTCGCAACGGCCCGAAGCCGTCAGCGGCGCTTGCCTGTTTCGTTCAAAAAGCCTTCCGGACCGGACATCGTCAGATGCCCGGTTTTTTTATGCTTTCGAACAGGAGTCCTGATTCATGGCTGAACCTCTGTCCCTGCCGCCGGTGCCCGAGCCGCCCAAAGGCGAGCGTCTGAAAAACAAGGTCGTGCTGCTGACCGGCGCCGCCCAAGGCATCGGCGAAGCCATCGTCGCGGCCTTCGCCTCGCAGCAGGCCAAACTGGTGATCAGCGATATCCAGGCTGAAAAGGTCGAGAAAGTCGCTGCGCACTGGCGCGAGCAGGGCGCCGATGTGCAAGCGATCAAGGCCGATGTGTCGCGCCAGCAGGACCTGCACGCCATGGCCGGACTGGCCATCGAGCTGCACGGTCGCATCGACGTGCTGGTCAATTGCGCCGGGGTCAACGTGTTCCGCGATCCGCTGGAAATGACTGAAGAAGACTGGAAACGCTGCTTCGCCATTGATCTCGACGGCGCCTGGTACGGCTGCAAGGCCGTGTTACCGCAAATGATCGAGCAAGGCATCGGCAGCATCATCAACATTGCCTCGACCCATTCCACCAACATCATTCCCGGTTGCTTTCCGTATCCGGTGGCCAAGCACGGCTTGCTCGGCCTGACCCGGGCGCTGGGCATCGAGTACGCGCCCAAGGGCATTCGCGTCAACGCCATCGCCCCGGGCTACATCGAAACCCAGCTCAACGTCGATTACTGGAACGGGTTTGCCGACCCGCACGCCGAACGCCAGCGCGCCTTCGATCTGCATCCGCCCAAACGCATCGGTCAGCCGATTGAAGTGGCGATGACCGCGGTGTTCCTGGCCAGCGACGAAGCGCCGTTCATCAATGCCTCGTGCATCACCATCGATGGTGGTCGCTCGGTGATGTACCACGACTGAAAAGCCGGATTTCAGATGGAACAGTCCGCCTGAAATCCAATCATCATACGATATGACTATTGTCTGGATGATTTGCCGGAACATGCATCGACCGCTTCAACGCTTTTCAAATAACGCTCAAGAAAAATAACAAGGAGTCTGCTTATGAAACGTCGTTTCGGGATTCGTACCCTGTGCAGTGCCGCGCTGGCGGTCACTGCGTTCAGCCTGAGCGCTTCACTGCTGGCCGCCGATCCGGTGAAAATCGGTTTTCTGGTCAAGCAGGCCGAAGAGCCTTGGTTCCAGACCGAATGGGCTTTCGCCGAAAAAGCGGCCAAGGACAAAGGCTTCGAGCTGATCAAGATTGCCGTACCGGACGGCGAGAAAACCCTCTCGGCCATCGACAGCCTCGCGGCCAACGGCGCCAAGGGTTTTGTGATTTGCCCGCCGGACGTGTCCCTCGGCCCGGCGATCATGGCCAAGGCCAAGCTCAATGACCTGAAAGTGATCGCGGTGGACGACCGTTTCGTCGACGCCGGCGGCAAGTTCATGGAAGACGTGCCGTACCTCGGCATGGCCGCGTTCGAAGTCGGCCAGAAGCAGGGCGCCGCCATGGTGGCCGAGGCGAAAAAGCGTAACTGGGACTGGAAAGACACCTACGCGGTGGTCAACACCTACAACGAACTCGACACCGGCAAGAAGCGCACCGACGGTTCGATGAAAGCCCTCGAAGACGCCGGTCTGCCGAAAGAGCACATTCTGACGGCCGCCCTGAAAACCCTCGATGTACCGGGCAGCATGGACGCTACCAACTCGGCGCTGGTCAAGCTGCCGGGCGCGGCGAAAAACCTGATCATCGGCGGCATGAACGACAACACCGTGCTGGGCGGCGTGCGCGCCACCGAAGCTGCCGGGTTTGCCGCCG
Source organism: Pseudomonas sp. KCJK9016 (assembly GCF_046231795.1). Classification (NCBI taxonomy): domain Bacteria; kingdom Pseudomonadati; phylum Pseudomonadota; class Gammaproteobacteria; order Pseudomonadales; family Pseudomonadaceae; genus Pseudomonas; species Pseudomonas sp. KCJK9016. Next base: position 5,321 of record NZ_JBJJMM010000006.1, read on the forward strand.
CCAACGTGATCGGTATCGGCATCAACGGCACCGACGCCATTGGCGAGCTGAAAAAGCCCAACAGCGGCTTCTACGGTTCGATGCTGCCAAGCCCGCATATCGAGGGCTACAAGACCGCGGAGATGATGTACGAGTGGGTCACCACCGGCAAAGAACCACCAAAGTACACCGCGATGGACGACGTCACCCTGATCACCCGCGACAACTTCAAGCAAGAGCTGGAAAAAATCGGCCTGTGGAATTGATGGCTGCTCGATCGGTGTGAAGAGGTGGCGATATGCACGCGCAAGTACAGACACAACACAGCTCCGGCGGCAGCCTGCGTTTCAAAGGTATCGGCAAGACCTTTCCCGGCGTGAAGGCGCTGGACGGCATCAGCTTCGTCGCTCATCCCGGGCAGGTTCACGCCCTGATGGGCGAGAATGGCGCCGGCAAATCGACCCTGCTGAAAATCCTCGGCGGCGCCTACATTCCCAGCAGCGGCGAACTGCAGATCGGTGAGCGGACGATGGCCTTCAGGTCCACCGCCGACAGCATCGGCAGCGGCGTGGCGGTGATTCACCAGGAGCTGCATCTGGTGCCGGAAATGACTGTGGCCGAGAACCTGTTCCTCGGCCACCTGCCGGCCAGTTTTGGCCTGATCAATCGTGGCGTGCTGCGCCAGCAAGCATTGGCTTGCCTCAAAGGCCTGGCCGATGAAATCGACCCGCAGACCAAAGTCGGGCGCCTGTCCCTTGGTCAGCGGCAACTGGTGGAAATCGCCAAGGCGCTGTCCCGCGGTGCCCATGTGATCGCGTTCGATGAGCCGACGAGCAGCTTGTCGGCGCGAGAGATCGACCGTTTGATGGCGATCATCGGTCGGCTGCGCGACGAGGGCAAAGTCGTGCTCTACGTCTCCCATCGCATGGAAGAAGTGTTCCGCATCTGCGACGCGGTGACGGTGTTCAAGGACGGTCGCTACGTGCGGACCTTCGACGACATGAGCCAGTTGACCCACGATCAACTGGTGACCTGCATGGTCGGGCGCGACATTCAGGACATCTACGATTATCGCGGTCGCCCCCGTGGTGCAGTGGCGCTGAGAGTCGATGGATTGCTCGGCCCGGGGCTGCGTGAGCCGATCAGTTTCGATGCGCACAAGGGCGAGATTCTCGGGTTGTTCGGACTTGTCGGGGCCGGGCGCACCGAGCTGTTTCGCCTGCTCAGCGGCCTGGAACGCAGCACCGCTGGACGCCTGGAGCTGCGCGGGCATGAACTGAAACTGCGATCACCCCGGGATGCGATTGCTGCCGGGATTCTGCTGTGCCCGGAGGATCGCAAGAAGGAAGGCATCATCCCGCTCGCCAGTGTCGCCGAGAACATCAACATCAGTGCGCGTGGCGCCAATGCCGGCCTCGGTTGCCTGTTGCGCGGGATCTGGGAAAAGGGCAACGCCGACAAACAGATCAAGTCCCTGAAAGTGAAAACCCCACACGCCGGCCAGCCGATCAAGTTCCTTTCCGGTGGCAATCAGCAGAAGGCGATTCTCGGCCGCTGGCTGTCGATGCCGATGAAAGTCCTGCTGCTCGACGAGCCGACCCGGGGCATCGATATCGGTGCCAAGGCCGAGATCTATCAAATCATTCATAACCTGGCCGCCGACGGCATTTCGGTGATTGTGGTGTCCAGCGATCTGATGGAAGTGATGGGCATTTCCGACCGCATTCTGGTGCTGTGCGAGGGCGCCCTGCGTGGCGAAGTCAGCCGCGACCAGGCCAATGAATCCAACCTGCTGCAACTGGCTTTGCCGCGCCATCGCGTCAGCGGCGCGGCGAACTGAGAGGTGACTATGATGACAACCCAAAACGAAACCCTGCCGACCGCGCGCAAACCTCTGGATATGCGGCGCTTCCTCGATGATTGGGTCATGTTGCTGGCGGCGATCGGAATCTTCCTCGCCTGTACTTTGCTGATCGACAACTTCCTGTCGCCGCTGAACATGCGTGGCCTGGGCCTGGCGATTTCCACCACCGGGATTGCCGCATGCACCATGCTGTATTGCCTGGCATCGGGGCATTTCGACCTTTCGGTGGGTTCGGTGATTGCCTGCGCCGGCGTGGTCGCGGCGGTGGTGATGCGCGACACCAACAGTGTGTTTCTCGGCGTCAGCGCGGCGCTGGTGATGGGGCTGATCGTCGGGCTGATCAACGGCATCGTGATTGCCAAGTTGCGGGTCAATGCGCTGATCACGACGCTGGCGACCATGCAGATCGTCCGTGGTCTGGCCTACATTTTTGCCAACGGCAAAGCGGTGGGCGTGTCCCAGGAGTCGTTCTTCGTGTTCGGCAACGGCCAGTTGTTCGGCGTGCCGGTGCCGATCCTGATCACCATTGTCTGCTTCCTGTTTTTCGGTTGGTTGCTGAATTACACGACCTACGGGCGCAACACCATGGCCATCGGTGGTAATCAGGAGGCGGCGTTGCTGGCGGGTGTGAATGTCGATCGCACCAAGATCATCATCTTCGCCGTGCATGGGGTGATCGGCGCCTTGGCGGGGGTGATTCTGGCTTCGCGGATGACGTCCGGGCAGCCGATGATCGGGCAAGGGTTCGAGCTGACGGTGATTTCGGCCTGTGTACTGGGCGGGGTGTCGCTGAGTGGCGGGATCGGGATGATCCGCCATGTGATTGCCGGGGTGTTGATTCTGGCGATTATCGAGAATGCGATGAACCTGAAGAATATCGACACGTTTTATCAGTATGTGATTCGGGGTTCGATTCTGCTGCTGGCTGTGGTGATCGACCGCCTCAAGCAGCGCTGACACAACCACTCCATTGTGGGAGCGAGCCTGCTCGCGAAGGCTTCGGCACATTCAATATCAGTGTGTCAGAGATACCGCGTTCGCGAGCAGGCTCGCTCCCACAGGCATCGCGCCGACTTCCCGCCTTCTGTCACTTCCCTTAAATTTCCCTTGCTCGTTTCAGCCTGTTTCGGTTATCACTTTGTACATGATTAGACAGGTACGATTTGACAAGAAGCAACGGGTGGTCGACGAGCTCGTCCGGCGCATCGAAAGCGGTCTCATGGAGGACGGCTTTCTGTTGCCCGGCGAACATCAGTTGGCTCAGGAATTCAACGTCAGCCGTGGCACGTTGCGCGAAGCGCTGGCCGAACTGAAACGGCGCAACTACATCGCCACGCAAAGCGGGGTCGGTTCCATCGTCACTTTCGACGGTGTGGTGCTCGATCAGCGCAGCGGCTGGGCCCAGGCCCTGGCCGACAGCGGGGCGCTGATCAACACCGAGGTGCTGCGCCTGGAGGCCGTGACCCGGCCTGATCTGCTGCCGCGCTTCGGCACCGACCAGTTCATCACCCTCGACCGCCGTCGCCGTTCCAATGACGGCACGGCGGTGTCCCTTGAACGTTCTCTGATGCCCGCCACCGGAGGCCTGGAAAGCCTGCCGCGGGTCGGTCTGATCGACAATTCCCTGACCATTACCCTGGCGGCTTACGGCTACATCGGAGAACGCGGCGATCAGTGGATCGGCGCCGAACCGCTCAATGCCGTGGACGCCGAACTGCTGGGTCGTCCCGAAGGCACGGTGTTTCTCAAGGCACTGCGTACCACCTACGACCGGCATAACCGTTTCATGGAACAGGTCGAAAGCCTGCTCGATCCGGTGCATTTTCGTCTGCACCTGCAGTTCGGAGAATCGAAATGACCGCACTCGACCGTGCCCTCGGCGCGTTTTACGGCCTGGCCCTCGGCGACGCGCTGGGCATGCCGACGCAATCCCTGAACCGCGAAACCATCAGGCAACGCTTCGGCCGGATCACCGACCTGCAAGACGCCGGTCCCTTGCAGCCAATTGCCGCGAACATGCCCAGGGGCTCGATCACCGACGACACCGAACAGGCGATTCTGGTCGGCGAGCTGCTGGTCGAAGGCTCGGGGCGGATCGAGCCGGCGGTGCTCGCGCAACGGCTGATCGAGTGGGAAGCCGAGATGCAGGCCAAGGGTTCTCAGGACTTGCTCGGCCCGTCGACCAAGCGTGCGATCGAAATGATCCTCGCCGGCCATTCGCCGGAAGAGGCCGGACGCTATGGCACCACCAACGGCGCGGCGATGCGCATCACTCCGGTGGGGATCGCGGCGAATGTTGCCGACCCCGAGCGGTTTATCGCGGCGGTGGTGCAGGCCTGCCAGGTCACTCACAACACCACGCTGGGGATTGCCAGCGCGGCAGCGGTGGCGGCAGTGGTTTCGGCGGGCATCAACGGCCTGGATCTGGGCGAGGCGCTCAACCTCGGCCAGCAGATCGCCCAGCAAGCTGAATCACACGGGCACTGGGTGGCCGGCGGGCGCATCGCCTCAAGGATCAGTTGGGCGCGCAGCATCAGTGTCGAGAGCGACCCGGTGCTGCTCGCGGATCTGCTGTACGACGTGATCGGCACCTCGGTGGCGTCGCAGGAATCGGTGGTGGTGTCGTTCGCCCTCGCGCAGCAAGTCGCGGTCGGTGAAATGACGCCGTTCGACGCGCTGTGCCTGGCCGCCAGCCTGGGTGGCGACACTGACACCATCGCCGCGATTCTCGGCGCCATGCTCGGGGCCAGCCTGGGCCTTGAGAGCTGGCCGGCGGCGATGATTGAAACCGTCAAAACCGTCAACGATCTGGAGCTGGAACCGTTGGTGAAAGGACTCCTCGCGCTGCGCTGAAACGCCGCCCGCCACACTTCAACCATCCGTCTTGCCGACAACCACAATAAGGGCAACAGGAGCATCTCTCATGAGTTCATCGAACGCCGGGCAAAGTGCCGGGCAACTGGAAACCCGGGGCATCGAGCCAGTGCCGGAAGGCGAGTGCAACGGCCATCCGCTGCAACTGTTCTGGGTCTGGTTCGCGGCCAATATTTCCATTCTCGGCCTGCCGCTGGGCGCCACGCTGGTGGCGTTTCGCGGGCTGGCGATCTGGCAGGCGATCATCGTCGCGATCCTCGGTGCTGCCGGTTCGTTCGCAGTGGTGGGGATCATCTCGATTGCCGGTCGTCGCGGCCGTGCGCCGAGCCTGACCTTGTCCCGGGCGATCTTCGGTGTGCGCGGCAATATCGGCCCGACGCTGGTGTCACTGATGTCGCGTCTGGGCTGGGAGACCGTCAACACCACCACGGCGGCGTTCGTGCTTTTGTCGCTGTGCTCGATCCTGTTCGGCTCGCCGGTGGAAGCCAAAAGCGCGCCGGTGCTGACCCTGATTTTCATCGCGATTTTCGTGCTGCTGACCCTGTCGGTGTCGGGCCTTGGCCACGCCACGTTGCTGGTGATCCAGAAGTGGGCGACCTACGTGTTCGGCGCGCTGAACATTCTGGTCGGTGGCTTCCTTTGCGCGACCATCGACTGGAGCGCGGTGTTCAACGCCACGCCGGCGCCGATGAGCGCGATGATCATCGGCATCGGCACCATGGCCGCCGGCACGGGGATTGGCTGGGCCAATGCCGGCGCCGACATGTCGCGCTATCAGCATCGCAGCGTCAAGGCTGTGCGACTGGTGGCTTCGGCGGCATTCGGCGCGGGGATTCCGCTGGTGCTGCTGATCACCCTCGGCGGTCTGCTGTCGGTGGGCAACAACGATCTGGCCTCCGCCACTGACCCGATCGTGGCGATCCGTGACATGTTGCCGACCTGGATGGCCGTGCCGTATCTGATCACCGCGTTCGGCGGTCTGCTGCTGTCGAACAACCTGTCGGTGTACTCCGCCGGTCTGACCACGCTGACCCTTGGCCTGAAGGTCAAGCGCGTGTACGCGGTTGTGGTCGACATCGTCGCGATCTTCGCCGGTTCGATCTACTTCATGCTGATCGCCGACAGTTTCTACGGCCCGTTCATCACCTTCATTTCGCTGCTGGCGGTGCCGATCACTGCGTGGGTCGGGATCTTCGTGGTCGATCTGATTCACCGTCACTACTACAGCCCCAAAGACCTGCTCGACGTCAGCCCGAGCAGCGCCTACTGGTACAGCGGCGGCATCGAGTGGCGCGCATTCGGCGCGTGGGCGATTGCCATCGTGCTGGGCTTCAGTTTCACCACCATCGGCACCACCGCCGAAAACATCTGGTTCAAGGGTTTCCTGTCCGATTCCTGGCTGGGCCATAACGGCCTCGGCTGGATCGTGACCTTCGTGGTGGCCGGCGGCATTTACTTCGTACTTGGCGGGGCGAAAGACCGCCGCGCCGCGCAAACCGAGAATGCACATGCCTAAGATGTTGCACACCGGCCAGGTCATCATTGACCTGGTCATGGCCGTGGAGGCGCTGCCACAAATCGGCGGCGATGTGCTGGCGCAGTCCGCCAGTTTCGAAGCCGGCGGTGGTTTCAATGTGATGGCTGCCGCTGTGCGCAATGGTTTGCCGGTGGTCTATCTGGGTCGCCACGGCAACGGTCGTTTCGGTGATCTGGCGCGGCAAGCGATGAATGCCGAAGGCATCCGCATCGGCATCGAACAACCTGCCGAGCGCGACACCGGCATCTGCGTGGCGCTGACCGATGCCTCGGCGGAGCGCAGTTTCATTTCCTGTATCGGTGCTGAAGGTGAAGTGACGGCCGCAGAACTGAACAGCGTTGCCGCGGAGGCGGGGGATTATGTCTACGTCAGTGGCTACAGCCTGCTGCAGAGCGGCAAGGCTCAGTCGTTGCTGGACTGGACGCTGGCGCTGCCGAAGGCAATCAACGTGGTGTTCGATCCGGGTCCGCTGGTGGAGTCACCGGACTCACCGATGATGCAGGCCTTGTTGCCGCGTATCGACGTGTGGACCAGCAACAGTGTCGAGGCATTGCGTTTCACGGGTGCAGCGGACATCGAAACAGCACTGGACCGGCTGACCGTGCACCTGCCGGCGGGCGCGCTGATGGTGGTGCGCGACGGGCCGCAGGGTTGCTGGATTCATCAGTACGGTGAACGTCGGCATGTGCCCGGCTTCAAGGTGCAGGCCGTTGACAGCAACGGCGCGGGCGATGCCCATGCGGGCGTATTTGTGGCCGGGCTGGCACACGGATTGACGGCTCACGAAGCCGCAAGGCGCGCCAACGCTGCGGCTGCGTTGGCCGTGACCCGTTGGGGGCCGGCGACCGCGCCGGGGGGCGATGAAGTCGATGCATTGATCCGTGAGACCTGCGATCACTGATCGATTGCAGGCTCGCTCCCACAGTTGAACTGCGCTGTTCTCACCTGTGGTGTAGGAGCGAGCCTGCTCGCGAAGGACAAAGCCTGATTCAACTCGCCTTGCGCAGCGCCGCTATCAGCTCGTCCTTGCGCATCGAGGAGCGCCCGGGAATGTTCCGTTCCCGGGCTTCCTTGCGCAGGCTCTCCACCGTCTGCACGTCCCGCGAAGCTTTGCTGTTGCGCGAGTGTCCCTCACGACTCACCGCTGCGCGCCGCGCCGATTCCTTGCGGTCTTCGGATTTGGCGCTGGCCGGTTTCCGGCGCCCGGAACCGCCGGCCTTCTCGCCGCCACCGGACTGTTTGTTGACCGTCGCCCAGGCGCGTGCCTCGGCTTCATCCTTCGAGACACCTTTCTTTTCGTAGCTGTCTTCGATGTGTTCGGCCTTGCGTTTCTGTTCGGCGGTGTACTTGGCTTTGCTTCCACGAGGCATGGTATTTCTCCTTGAACATTACTGACCGGTGCCCTCGGAGCCCGAACCACCTGTCGTGGTTTTCGAACCGATACCGGAGCCGGAGTTGTCGGGAGTGGTCGGGGCATCCGGCGTGTTCATCCCGCCCTGGCGACCGGGATCATTGCCCTGGGTGCGCGGATCGGTTCCGGTGGCCGGCGGCTGATTGATCAGTGGAACACCCGAGCCGTCGGTGTTCATCCCCGGCGCGCTGTTGATCGCAGGGGCGCGCGGCGGCGTGACAGGATCGGTGGGGCCTGTGCCGGTGGCGGTTGCAGCGAACGCCACAGGGCCGATCAGGGTGGCAAAAACGAAAGCGGTCAACCTTGACGAGATCATGGTATGTCTCCAGTGATTGGAATCCTTACCTGAACTTGGTCTGCCCGCCCGTGGCATAGGTGCCGATTGAATGACGAACGGTTCAGTTCGTCAGAGCGCGTTCTGCCGAGATCTTGCGCCAGAACAAGCGGCCGATGGTGATCGACCAGTTCAGCACCGCCACGGCCAGCACCGTCAGCAACAGGGTCGCCATGCCGTGCTCGACGATGATTGTCCCGGCCAGCAGCGGGAAACCGAAGACCCCGATGAAGTACGAAAGGCTGAATAACAGCAGCGCTTGCGATGTCGTGCCGGGCGGCGCTTCGTTGGCCGCCAGTCCGTTGATGACGGAGTAGGTGAGGCCATATCCGACACCGAGCATCACCGCCGCCAGCAGATAACTGAAACCGCTCTGCACGCCGAACGCGAACAGCACGATCGAACCCAGCATCAACCCCGACAATAGACAGGAGGCGCGCAGCGGATCACGCTTGACCACATGACCTGCGATCAACATCCGACTGCTGATGGCCGCACTCATGAAGCCCAGGAAGAACAGCGAATAGTCCAGCGAACGGGCAGCGGCGTAGCTGGTCTGGAAACTCGACAGACCACCGAACACGCACCCGCCGAGGCCGACCATGATGATCGGAAACACCGCGCGGGAACTGAGCACCTGAGCAGTCGCCAGCCAGCTGATTTTTGCCGCTGACGCCGCTTGTGTACTTTTCAGACGGGCGCCGAGACGCCAGAACAGCAGCACGCCGACCAGGCTCGCCGCAGCCGCCAGAAAGAACGCCGAGGTGACCGGCCATCCCAGCGCACTGGCCGCCCGGCCCAGCAGCGGGCCGCTGCCGATCCCGGTCATCATGCTGCCGGACAGCAGAGCAAAGTATTTCGCCCGCTGCGCCGGGTTGACCAGGCTGGCGACAATGATCGGCCCCAGCGTGTAGAACACGCCCCAACCCAAGCCGAGCAGCAACCCGAAAAACAGCAGCAGATGGCCGAAGCCCGGCGTCATGGCAAACCCGAGGCTTGCCGCTGCCAGCAACAGACCGAACAGCGCAATCGAGCGCGCCGCACCCAGCCAGTCTGACAAATGCCCGGACATCAGCACCGCAACGAAGGTGCTGAGCATCGCCGCACTGATCACGCTGCCGGCATCGTGCTCGTTGCCGCCGCGAGAACCGATCAGCAGCGAGAGCAAAAACGTCGCGCCATAGGACAGCGACAACAGATAACTGGCGAGGCAGAACAGGCCGAACAGTTTGCCCGAGACCCGGGGTGTTGCTTGAGGCATGACGCGGTTCCTTGACCGGAAAAATTGAGCGTCATCTATCTAACACGTCAGTCCCGTGGTTTAGGTCTGAGCTTGGCGATCTCAGGATCGTGATTGACCGGAGTAAGGCTTTCAGACGACGCCGATCTCTTCCTTGAATTGCTCCATGAAACCTTTCAGGCGTTTATGGCGGACCTGTGCCAGACGCTGGCCGGCAGCGGTCTGGAAACCGTCGGCCAGATGAATCAGTTTGGTCTGGAAATGGTCGAGGCAGAATCGCTTGTCGTCGTAGTCCCTTTCCCCGGCTTCGGGGTCCTGCGGATCGTATAGCGCGCTGCCCATCCGCCCGGCAGTGTAGAAGGTGCGGGCGACGCCGAGCATGCCGAGAGAGTCGAGACGGTCGGCGTCCTGGACGATTCTGGCTTCGAGGGTATGCGGGGAAATGTTCGCGGAAAAGCTGTGGGCTTCGATGGCGTGGATGACGGCGCTGATTTTGCTTTCGGGCCAGTTGAGGTTTGCCAGCACCATCGATGCTTTCTCCGCTGCCAGGCGCGAAGCCTGTGAGCGCAATGGCGAGTTCTTTTCCACGGCCACGCAATCGTGCAGCAGCACGGCCGCCAACAGCACCTCAAGGTCGCCACCTTCTTCAGTCTGCAGGGTGCGTGCGTTGTGCCAGACCCGCTGCAGGTGCGACAAGTCATGGGCGCCGTCCTCCGATGGCTCCAGCGCGTAGGGCAGCAGTTCGGCGGCGAGTTCCGCGAGGGGTGAAAAAGCCAAGTTGTTCATGGGCGTCCTTTCGAGTGACCGGCGGCACTAGCCTAATCTGTGGATTGCCATGTGACGAGCGCTGCGCGCCGCCTTAGTATGGCGTTTTCCTTTTTCCGACAAGGCCCGTCCATGACGATCGAAATCCGCCCGGCGACCCCCAGCGATGCGCCGCAAATCCTCGCGTTCATCACTGAACTTGCAGACTTCGAAAAGGCCCGTCACGAAGTCATCGCCAGTGTCGCCGACATCGAACGCAGCCTGTTCAGCGAAGGCGCCACCGCTCACGGCCTGATTTGCCTGCGTGATGGGCTGCCGATCGGCTTTGCGGTGTTCTTCTTCAGTTATTCGACCTGGCTGGGTAGCAATTGCCTGTACCTCGAAGACCTCTACATCACCCCGGAGCAACGGGGCGGCGGTGCCGGCAAAACCTTGTTGCGCCACCTCGCGAAAATCGCCTGCGCCAACGACTGCGGCCGCTTCGAGTGGAGCGTTCTGGACTGGAACACCCCGGCCATCGAATTCTACAAATCCCTCGGTGCCCAGCCGCAGGAAGAGTGGGTGAGGTATCGCATGGATGGCAAGGTGCTGCGGGAGTTTGCCGAGGGCAATTGAGCCGCACCGACAATACTGCAGACGCTGTTTCAGCCTGCAGTATTTTTTTACCCGCATCCCATAATATGGGAATGATATTTATATATTGAGATTTTGCTGCGCCCAGGTTTATAGTCCGGCTCACTCACTGCCAATAACAAAACAGGTGAAGCGATGCTGGCGCAATTGATCGCGCTCGATTGGGGGACGACCTCCCTGCGTGCTTACAAACTCGGGGCGGGCGGACAGGTACTGGCGCAGCGTTCGCTGTCGTTCGGGATCATGCAGTTGCCGAAGACGCCGCGAACCCTCAACGGTCGTGAATGCGCCGATGGATTTGAACTGGCATTCGATGAGGCGTGCGGTGACTGGCTCGACGCGCAACCCGACTTGCCGGTGATTGCTTGCGGCATGGTCGGCAGCGCCCAGGGCTGGCGCGAAGCGTCCTACCGCGATACGCCGGCCAATGTGGCCGATCTCGGAAAAACCCTGCAGACCGTTCACAGTCTTCGTGGTGTCGATGTGCATATCGTGCCGGGTGTGATTCAGCGCTCAACGTTGCCGAATGTGATGCGCGGCGAAGAAACCCAGGTCCTCGGCGTCCTGCAGAATCTGCCGGTCGAGTCGGGCAATGATCTGCTGATCGGCCTGCCGGGCAGTCATTCGAAATGGGTGGAAGTGGCCGACGGCTGCATCATCCGCTTCGACACCTTCATGACCGGCGAAGTGTTCGCCGTGCTCAGCGAACACAGCATTCTTGGCCGTACCCAACAGCACAGCGCCACGTTCGATGGCGAGGCCTTTGATCGTGGCGTGCAGGTGGCATTGTCGGCGGAAGGCGAGATTGGCGTGCTATCGACGTTGTTCAGCGCCCGCAGCCTGGGCCTGACCGGTGAACTCAGCGCCACCGCACAACCGGACTATCTGTCCGGGCTGCTGATCGGTCATGAACTGACAGCGTTGGCCACCGTGCAACGACACCGGCGCAACAGCGCACATCTTCCTTCGATCATTCTCGTCGGCAACCCGCAGTTGTGCGCCCGTTACAGCCGTGCCCTCGATGCCTGCGGTTTCGCCAGGGTGACTCTGGCCGAACAGGCCACCGAGCGTGGGTTGTGGCAACTGGCCCTCGCCGCCGGACTGATCGATTCCTCATCCCGTTAACCCTGACTGGAGGCCTGACATGCTCAAGCAAGCACTGGCACAAAACGGTCTGATCGCGATCCTGCGCGGCCTGCATCCGCAGGAAGCCGCAGCTGTCGGAGAAGTCCTGTATGCCGCCGGATTTCGCGTCATCGAAGTACCGCTCAATTCCCCTGCGCCGTACGAAAGCATTCGCATCCTGCGCAAGACCCTGCCCGCCGATTGCCTGATCGGTGCCGGCACGGTGCTGACTCCGGGACAGGTGGAGTTGGTGAAGGAGGCCGGCGGTCAGGTCATCGTCATGCCTCACAGCGATGCCAAGGTGTTGCGGGCTGCAAAAGCGGCGGGGCTGTACCTGTCGCCGGGTGTTGCCACACCGACCGAAGCCTTTGCAGCGCTGGAGGAGGGCGCAGACATTCTCAAGCTGTTCCCGGCCGAGCAGATGGGACCTGCGGTGGTGAAAGCCTGGCTGGCGGTGTTGCCGGTCGGGACGATTCTGGCGCCCGTCGGCGGCATCACCCCGGACAACATGCAGGCGTTCATCGACGCCGGCGTCAAAGGCTTCGGCCTCGGCTCCGGGCTGTTCAAACCGGGCATGACGACCGAGCAAGTGGCGGCCAATGCCAGGGCCTACGTGGCGGCCTGGAAAGCCCTTCACTAAGACTTTTCCGGCGCTGCGTGCGCTGCATCTAACAAGAGAGACAAAAAGATGAAAATCACCCAACTCACCACCTTCATCGTCCCGCCGCGCTGGTGCTTCCTGAAAGTTGAAACCGATGAGGGCGTGACGGGTTGGGGCGAGCCTGTGGTTGAAGGCCGGGCCCACACCGTCGCCGCTGCGGTCGAGGAATTGTCCGACTACCTGATCGGCAAAGACCCACGCAATATCGAGGACATCTGGACCGTGCTGTACCGCGGCGGCTTCTACCGGGGCGGCGCCATCCACATGAGCGCGCTGGCCGGCATTGACCAGGCGTTGTGGGACATCAAGGGTAAGGCGCTTGGCGTGTCGGTCAGTGATCTGCTCGGCGGTCAGGTGCGGGACAAGATCCGCGTGTATTCGTGGATCGGTGGTGACCGTCCGGCGGACACCGCGCGGGCCGCGAAAGAGGCGGTGGGCCGTGGTTTCACTGCGGTGAAAATGAACGGCACCGAAGAGCTGCAATTTCTCGATACCTTCGAGAAAGTCGATCTGGCGCTGGCCAACGTCGCCGCCGTGCGCGATGCGGTGGGTCCGAACGTCGGCATCGGCGTCGACTTCCATGGCCGGGTGCACAAACCCATGGCCAAGGTGCTGATGAAGGAACTTGATCCGTACAAGTTGATGTTCATCGAAGAGCCGGTGCTCAGCGAAAACTACGAAGCGCTGAAAGAATTGGCGCCGCTGACCAGCACACCGATTGCCCTCGGCGAGCGACTGTTTTCCCGGTGGGACTTTAAACGGGTGTTGAGCGAAGGTTACGTCGACATCATCCAGCCGGATGCTTCCCACGCCGGCGGCATCACCGAGACCCGCAAGATCGCCAACATGGCTGAAGCCTACGACGTGGCGCTGGCGCTGCATTGCCCGCTGGGGCCGATTGCGCTGGCGGCGTGTCTGCAACTGGACGCCGCTTGTTACAACGCATTCATTCAGGAACAGAGCCTGGGCATCCATTACAACGAGAGCAATGACCTGCTCGATTATGTGAAGGATCCGCGGGTGTTCGATTACGACAAAGGCTTCGTGAAGATCCCCGACGGCCCGGGGCTGGGGATCGAGATCAACGAGGAGTACGTGATCGAACGCGCGGCGGTCGGCCACCGCTGGCGCAACCCGATCTGGCGGCATGCCGATGGCAGTTTTGCCGAGTGGTAAGTCGCTGACCCACCTGCATTCCCCTGTGGGAGCGAGCCTGCTCGCGAATGCTATGTCACATCCGACTTCAATGTGACTGATCCGGCACTTTCGCGAGCAGGCTCGCTCCCACCGGTTTGATCTCCATGGATGGGAGATTTGCATCAATGACCTCAATAAACACAAGAAGAGGCGCTCCCCATGCAACCGCAAACCCTCACCGGGCAAGCGACGTCAGTCACGCCCAGCCGCAAGCGGTTTTTCATCATGGTGTTGCTGTTCATCACCGTGGTCATCAACTACCTCGATCGCAGCAACCTGTCGATTGCCGCCCCGGCGCTCACCACCGAACTGGGCATCGACCCGGTGCACGTCGGGCTGATCTTCTCCGCGTTCGGCTGGACCTACGCTGCCATGCAGATTCCCGGCGGCTGGCTGGTGGACCGGGTGCCGCCGCGCATCCTTTATAGCGTCGCATTACTGCTGTGGTCGCTGGCCACCGTGATGCTCGGTTTCGCCGCCAGTTTCATCGCGCTGTTCGTGCTGCGCATGGCGGTCGGTGCGCTGGAAGCACCGGCGTATCCGATCAACAGCCGCGTAGTGACAACCTGGTTCCCCGAGCGCGAGCGGGCCACGGCCATCGGTTTCTACACGTCTGGACAGTTTGTCGGGCTGGCGTTCCTGACCCCGGTGCTGGCGTGGCTGCAACATGAATTTGGCTGGCACATGGTGTTTGTCGTGACCGGCGCAGTGGGCATCGTGTGGGCGGCGATCTGGTACGCGGTGTATCGCGAGCCGCGTGATTTCAAAGGCGCCAACGAAGGCGAAATCGACTTGATCCGCGAGGGCGGCGGGTTGGTGGACATTGCCGCCGAAACCGCAAAAGTGAAGGCAAAATTCAGCTGGGCCGATCTCGGCATCGTCCTCAGCAAGCGCAAGTTGTGGGGGATTTACCTCGGCCAGTTCTGCCTGAACTCGACGCTGTGGTTTTTCCTGACGTGGTTCCCGACCTATCTGGTGAAGTATCGCGGCATGGACTTCATCAAGTCCGGCCTGCTGGCGTCGCTGCCGTTTCTTGCCGCGTTCATCGGCGTGCTGTGTTCGGGGTTCTTTTCCGACTTCCTGATTCGCCGCGGCTGCACCGTCGGGTTTGCGCGCAAGTTGCCGATCATTGGCGGGTTGCTGATTTCCACCTCGATCATCGGCGCCAATTTCGTTGAGTCGACGCCGCTGGTGATTGCTTTCCTGGCCCTGGCGTTCTTCGGCAACGGTTTGGCGTCGATCACCTGGTCGCTGGTTTCGACGCTGGCGCCGGCGCGGTTGCTGGGCTTGACCGGTGGGGTGTTCAACTTCATCGGCAATCTGTCGGCGATTGCCACGCCGATTGTCATCGGCTTCCTGGCCAGCGGCGATTCGTTCGCACCGGCGATCACCTACATCGCGGTTCTGGCCTTGATCGGTGCATTGTCCTACGTGCTGCTGGTGGGCAAGGTCGAGCGCATCGAGTTGTAGTCGTCCCTGTCGGGCGACCATAATGCCGCCCGTTCCCTCGCTTAACGCTAAAGGCTGGATATGCAGGAAGACGCCCCGAAAAATGCCAAGGACGCCGCGCCGACCGGCACCCAGACCCTGCTTCGCGGGCTGGGGGTGGTGCAGGCTGTCGCCAGTGGCGCCCGCGATCTCAAAGAAATTGCCCGCCTGATCGGCACCACGCGCAGCACCACCCATCGTCTGGCCAGTTGCCTGGTGGATGAGCGCTACCTGCGGGTGGTGCCGCAAGTCGGCTATCTGCTGGGGCCGAAACTGATCGAACTGGGTTTCCAGGCGCGTGAAGAGTTACCGCTGGCGACATTGGCCGGGCCGTATCTGGACGAGTTGTCAGCGCTGACCGGCGATACTGTTCACCTGGGGATCCGCGAGGGAGACGAGGTGCTTTATCTGTTGAAGAATCCGGGGCGCAACGGCCCGGAAATGCGCTCGCGGGTCGGCCACCGCATGCCGCTGGCGCGGACCGGAATCGGCAAGGCGCTGATGCTGGATGACGCGCCGCAGGACTGGCAGCGTTTGTATGACATCAGCCTGCCGGCGGGTGGGAAAAGTCAGTTCTGGCCGCAGCATCCCCAGCAGTCGTGGGAGCAGCTCGAACAGCGCATGGTGGAATACGTGGCCGGTGGCTATGCATTCGATCTGGAAGACAACGAACCGTCGATCCGCTGCGTGGCGGCGCCGATCCGCGACGCGAGCAAACGCATCGTTGCGGCCATCAGCATCGCCAGTACCGTGCCGTACATGCCGCTGGAAAAAATGGCCGAGCTGATTCCCCTGATCAAAGGGGTCACGGCCCGGCTCTCGGCAGAACTTGGTTTAAAGGTTTAGAGCTTCAGGGTCGCCATATCGATCACAAAGCGGTACTTCACGTCACCGGCGATCATGCGGGCGTAGGCTTCGTTGATCTGGCGGATGTCGAGCATTTCGATGTCACAGCTGATGTTGTGCTCGGCGCAGAAATCCAGCACTTCCTGGGTTTCGGCGACGCCGCCGATCAACGAACCGGCCAGCACCCGGCGACCCAGCACCAGTTTGGCGGCGTGGACCGGCGGATCGATCGGTTCGATCAGACCCACCAGAATGTGCACGCCGTCGAAGCGCAGGGTGTCGAGGTAGGGGTTGAGGTCGTGCTGCACCGGAATGGTGTCGAGCAGGAAGTCGAAGCGCCCGGCTGCGGCTTTCATCTGTTCTTCATCGGTGGAGACGATCACATGATCGGCACCCTGGCGCCGACCTTCCTCGGCCTTGCTTGCCGAGCGGGTGAACAGCGTCACTTCGGCGCCCATGGCTTTGGCGAACTTGATGCCCATGTGGCCGAGGCCGCCCATGCCGAGAATCCCGACCTTGTCGCCGGCCTTCACGCCGTAGTGCTTGAGCGGCGAGTAAGTGGTGATGCCCGCGCAGAGAATCGGCGCGGCAGCCGCCGGATCCAGTTTTTCGGGGATGCGCACCACGAAGTGTTCACTGACCACGATGCTGTCCGAATAACCGCCCATGGTGTTGCTGCCGTCGACCCGGTCCGGCGTGGCATAGGTCATGGTCGGGCCTTCGAGGCAATATTGCTCCAGGTTCGACTGGCAGGCTTCGCAGGTGCGGCAGGAGTCGACCATGCAGCCGACACCCACCAGATCGCCTACTTTGTGTTTGGTGACATTCGTACCGACGGCGGTGACTTTTCCGACGATCTCGTGGCCAGGCATCAACGGGTATACGGCGATGCCCCATTCATTTCGGGCCTGGTGGATGTCGGAATGGCAGACGCCGCAATACAGAATGTCGATGACGACGTCGTCGGGGCTAGGGCTGCGGCGTTCGAACTTCATCGGGGCGAGGGGAGTGGTGGCCGTTTGAGCGGCATAACCGATGGCGGTGTACATGAGCAACCTCGCAAAACAGTGACAAATGAGGCGGCGCATTCTGGGCGCCGTCCGGTGGTCCGGCCATGGCGAATCCTCCGGGTGTCATGCCTAATCCTCCGGCATGCGGGGTTGATTGGTCGCATTGGCAGAAGGATCTGCGATCATGCTTCTGTCCCTTTTTCCGCGTTTTTTCTGTAGAGCCAGCCGATGCAATTGACCCGTCATCTTGATGCCAACGCCACCCTGGTTTCGCTGATCGAACCGTTGGCGCTGCGCGATGGTTACAGCCAGACCGGGCTGCCGGGCGTGCAGGTGCTGCGCGCCAGTTGCGACGTCGCCCGTGGCCCGCACATTTACGAACCGAGCCTGATGATCATCGCTCAGGGCAGCAAACTGGCGTACCTGGGGCCGCGCACCATGGAATACGGCGCAGGGCATTACCTGATCCAGGCGCTGCCGGTGCCATTCGAATGCGAAACCTATGCGTTGCCGGACGCGCCGCTGCTCGGGGTGTCGGTGGCAATCGACCGGGCGCTGCTCGGGGAACTGGTGCTGGCCATGGGGCTGGCGCCGGGGCGGCATATTCCGGCGCAGACACCGGAGTCGATGACGTCAGTGGTGCTCGACGATGACATGCGCGGTTGTGTCGAACGCTTGCTGCGCTGTCTGCACGATCCGTTGGAGTGTCAGATTCTCGGACCGGCGCGGCTGCGTGAGTTATTGTTCGTGGCGTTGCGTGGTCCCCAGGCCGATGTGTTGCGGGCGCTGGTGGAGCAGCAGGGGCAGTTTGCGCGGGTGGCAGCGTCGATCAGTCATCTGCATGCGCATTACACCGAGCCGTTGAACGTCGAGACGCTGGCCGGTTGCGCGAACATGAGCGTTTCAACCTTTCACGAGCACTTCAAACGCAGCACGTTGCTGTCGCCGGTGCAATACCTGAAGCGACTGCGCTTGTTGAAAGCGCAGACGCTGCTGATCGCCGAGGGGCTCGGGGTGGCGCAGGTGGCGCATCGGGTGGGGTATCAAAGCACATCGCAGTTCAGCCGTGAGTACAAACGCTATTTCGAGCGTAGCCCGGGGGATGAGCGCGCGGCCTGATCCTTTACAGATCGCAGGCAACAAAAAGGCCCCCGTTTCGGGAGCCTTGATGTTCAACGGATCGACTTACATGTTTGGATAGGTCGGGCCGCCGGCGCCTTCCGGCGTCACCCAGGTGATGTTCTGCGAAGGGTCCTTGATGTCACAGGTCTTGCAGTGCACGCAGTTCTGGGCGTTGATCTGGAAGCGCTTCTCGCCGTCTTCCTGGGTGATCACTTCATACACGCCGGCTGGGCAGTAGCGCTGCGCCGGTTCGTCGTACATCGGCAGGTTGCGGCTCAGCGGGATGCTCGGGTCGGTCAGTTTCAGGTGGCACGGCTGTTCTTCTTCATGGTTGGTACCGGAGATGAACACCGAGCTCAGCTTGTCGAAGCTGATCTTGCCGTCGGGTTTCGGGTAGTCGATCTTCTTGCAGTCGGCCGCAAGCTTGAGGCAAGCGTAGTCCGGCTTGGTGTCGTGCAGGGTGAACGGCAGTTTGCCGCCGAAGATGTTCTGGTCCAGCCAGTTGAAACCGCCGCCGACGATGGCGCCGAACTTGTGGATCGCCGGGCCGAAGTTGCGGCTGGCGAACAGTTCTTCGTAGAGCCAGCTCTTCTTGAAGGCGTCGACGTAGGTGGTCAGCTCTTCGGTGCCATCCTTTTCAGCGAACAGCGCGTCGGCCACGGATTCGGCGGCGAGCATGCCGGACTTCATCGCGGTGTGGCTGCCCTTGATCTTGGCGAAGTTCAGGGTGCCGAGGTCGCAACCGATCAGCGCGCCGCCCTTGAACACCATTTTCGGCAGCGAGTTCAGGCCGCCTTTGCAGATCGCACGTGCGCCGTAGCTGACGCGCTTGCCGCCTTCCAGGTACTGCTTGAGCACCGGGTGATGCTTGAGGCGCTGGAATTCGTCGAACGGCGACAAGTACGTGTTGCTGTAGGACAGGTCGACGATCAGACCGACCACCACCTGATTGTTTTCCAGGTGATAGAGGAACGAGCCGCCGGTGTTCTCGGTGCCCATGATGTCCAGCGGCCAACCGGCGGTGTGCACCACCAGGCCAGGCTGGTGTTTGGCCGGATCGATTTCCCAGATTTCTTTCAGGCCGATGCCGTAGTGCTGGGCGTCGGCATCGCTGTCGAGGTTGTAGCGCTTGATCAGTTGCTTGCCGATGTGGCCGCGGCAGCCCTCGGCGAACAGCGTGTATTTGCCACGCAGTTCCATGCCCGGGGTGTACAGGCCTTCCTTCGGCTTGCCTTCGCGGTCGACACCGAGGTCGCCGGTGATGATCCCGCGTACCACGCCGTTTTCATCGATCAGCGCTTCCTGAGCGGCGAAGCCCGGGTAGATTTCCACGCCCAGGTTCTCGGCCTGTTGGGCCAGCCAGCGGCACAGGTTGCCGAGGGAGATGATGTAGTTGCCTTCGTTGTGCATGGTCTTGGGCACAAAGAAGTCAGGAATCTTCTGCGCGCTTTCGGCGTTTTTCAACACGAAAATGTCATCGCGGGTGACGGGCGTGTTCAGCGGCGCGCCGAGTTCTTTCCAGTCCGGGAACAGTTCGTTCAGGGCCCGTGGTTCGAATACGGCACCGGACAGGATGTGCGCGCCGACTTCGGAGCCTTTTTCGACCACGCAGACGCTGATTTCCTTACCGGCTTCGGCGGCCTTCTGCTTCAGACGGCAGGCGGCGGACAGGCCAGCGGGGCCGGCACCGACGATGACCACGTCGAATTCCATGTATTCGCGTTCCACAGGCTATCTCCTACTCAAGGCTCAACAGTTTTTTTTCTAATTTGGAGGTTCGGTGTCGCATCCGTTATTGCCTTTACGTTAACGTCAAGGGTAATAATGGGCAAACCACCTTTCTCTCTAGGCGGCGCATTATATCTACACCACTCTTAGCGTCCAATACAAACGTTTGTTTGAATTGGCTCGAGCCCAGAGAAATCAAAGAAGCGCGGCTTATGACAGGGCATTTTGGCGTATTGACCAGAATGGGCGTTCCGGTCAAGATACGGTCGGTTTTGCGCTCGCCGTAGGCTGAATGGTGGTTTCAAGAGCACCTCTAAAGACAGGGCGAAGGCGGTATCCGGTGATGCGCAGCGCAGGTTCGGCGCGCAGTTTACACACCGCGAAGCGGCATGACTTGTCAGTCACGACTGACGAACGGTCATCCCGCTCGGCCGGCGTTTTTGGAGGTGCCCTTGTGCCCGATGAGCATCAACCGCCAGGTTCGCCTAGGCGACTTTCTTTTCACCGGAGAGTAACGAGGAATCCATGAAGGTTCTTGTAGCTGTCAAACGCGTTGTGGATTACAACGTCAAGGTTCGCGTCAAGGCGGACAATTCCGGCGTAGACCTCGCCAACGTCAAGATGTCGATGAACCCTTTCTGCGAAATCGCAGTGGAAGAAGCCGTACGCCTGAAAGAGAAAGGCGTTGCGACCGAGATCGTCGTCGTCTCCATCGGCCCGTCCACCGCTCAGGAGCAACTGCGTACCGCGCTGGCTCTGGGTGCCGACCGTGCCATCCTCGTCGAATCCGCTGAAGAACTGACTTCCCTGGCCGTGGCCAAGCTGCTCAAGGCCGTGGTCGACAAGGAACAGCCTCAGCTGGTGATCCTGGGCAAACAGGCCATCGACAGCGACAACAACCAGACCGGCCAGATGCTCGCAGCACTGAGCGGCTTCGGTCAGGGCACGTTCGCCTCGAAAGTCGAAGTCTCCGGCGACAGCGTTGCCGTGACTCGCGAAATCGACGGCGGCGCGCAGACCGTTTCCCTGAAGCTGCCGGCCATCGTCACCACCGACCTGCGTTTGAACGAGCCGCGCTATGCGTCCCTGCCAAACATCATGAAAGCCAAGAAGAAGCCTCTCGAGACGCTGACTCCGGACGCTTTGGGCGTTTCCACCGCTTCCACCAACAAGACTCTGAAAGTCGAAGCACCGGCTGCACGCAGCGCGGGTATCAAGGTCAAGTCGGTGGCTGAACTGGTCGAGAAACTGAAAAACGAAGCGAAGGTAATCTGAACATGACTATCTTGGTAATCGCCGAACACGACAACAAGGTGCTGGCCCCGGCCACCCTGAACACCGTGGCTGCCGCCGCCAAAATCGGTGGCGACATCCACGTTCTGGTTGCCGGCCAGGGCGCTGGCGCCGTGGCAGAAGCCGCTGCGAAAATCGCTGGCGTGAGCAAGGTCCTGAACGCTGACAATGCTGCCTACGCGCATCAGCTGCCGGAAAACGTCGCTCCGCTGGTAGCCGAACTGGGCAAGGGCTACAGCCACATCCTGGCTGCCGCCACTTCCAACGGCAAAAACATCCTGCCGCGCGTTGCCGCTCAGCTGGACGTTGACCAGATCTCCGAAATCATCTCGGTAGAAAGCGCCGACACCTTCAAGCGTCCGATCTACGCCGGTAACGCCATCGCTACCGTGCAATCGACCGCTGCGATCAAAGTAATCACCGTGCGTGCCACCGGTTTCGATCCGGTTGCAGCAGAAGGTGGTTCGGCTGCCGTTGAATCGGTTGCTGCCGCTCATGACTCCGGCATTTCCAGCTTCGTCAACGAAGAACTGGCCAAGTCCGATCGTCCTGAGCTGACCGCTGCCAAGATCGTCGTTTCCGGCGGCCGCGGCATGCAGAACGGTGACAACTTCAAACACCTGTACGCGCTGGCCGACAAACTGGGCGCTGCCGTTGGTGCTTCCCGCGCTGCGGTCGACGCAGGTTTCGTACCGAACGACATGCAGGTCGGTCAGACCGGCAAGATCGTTGCGCCACAACTGTACATAGCTGTCGGTATCTCCGGCGCGATTCAGCACCTGGCCGGCATGAAAGACTCCAAAGTGATCGTTGCGATCAACAAGGACGAAGAGGCGCCGATCTTCCAGGTGGCTGACTACGGCCTGGTGGCGGATCTGTTCGAAGCCGTACCTGAGCTGGAGAAGCTGGTCTAATCCGGCAGCTTCACTTATAAAGAGCCCGACCTTTTGGTCGGGCTTTTTTTTGTTTCGGATTTGAGTGGGAGCGTGTCGCCATGGATCTGCATCGCCGGTTGGGCTTCTCGTTATGGCTGGGGCTGGCATTGCTGCCAGGCTTGTCGGTGGCGGCCGGCAAGTGCGAGCGGCTGGTCGTCACCGGCAGCCCGGATGCACCGCCGTATCTCTGGCAGGATCCGCAGAATCCCAAACAGTTGATCGGTGCCAGCGCCGACCTGCTGCAGCAAGTGGCGAAGGACCTGGGCATCAAGGTGGAACTGCTTTACGCCGGCAAACGCTCACAGGCCCTTGATGAGGTTCGCAGTGGGCGCATGGACATGCTGGCCGACGCCCCTCTGAATGTCAGCGAACTGGAAAATTTCGACTACATCCATCCGCCGCTGCTGGAAAATGATTATCTGGTGTGGACCCGTAAAGGTTCGACGCTCGTTTACAGCGAAGCCAAAGACTTGCATGGACATACCGGAGGCCTGTCGGAAAAGTCTCGAATGACGTCGGCTTTCAGCACTTTCGCCGAGCAGCAATTGACTCTTGTGCGTACGGCAAACCTGACCCAGGCATTTCAGAAACTTCTGCTGGGCGAGGTGGAATATGTACTTGCCGGACGTTACTCGGGCATGGCGGCCGCGCAGGCATTGGGCATGGCCAATGATCTGCTGGCCTTTGAACAGCCGATTGACCGGCCAGGTCTGTTCCTGGCGATTTCTCACAACTCCGCCTGCAACGATCCCTGGTTGCGCGGACAGCTGGCCAAAAAGATGACAGAATTGCCCGCGTCCGGCCTGACGGAAACCACGCTGCAAAGCAACATCGAGCGCTGGAAGGCGCAGCAGCAACAGGCGCCGCAACAACCTGTCAGTGCCCCAAAACAGTAGGGATTCTCAGTGAGTAACAAACTTCCTTTCGCGGCCCTGGCCGTCCTGGCTCTGGCCGGTTGCGCCAGTGATCCGGCACCCCACGAACAAATGCGTTTGACCGAGCGAGCGCTCGAGCAAGCCAAGGCTGTCGGCGCCACTGCTGACGAAGTGCCGGAAATGAAACTGGCCGAAGACAAGTTCAATCGGGCCAAGGGCAGCATGGCCGGCGAATCCTACAAGAATGCGCGGGTGCGCGCCGAACAGGCCGAGCTGGATGCCCGTCTGGCCGAAGCCAAGGTGCTGACACAGAAAAGCGAGGAACAACTGAACGTGCTCAATTCCCGCATCATCCGTCTGCGCAAGCAACTGGGAGATGCCCAATGAGTCTGACGTCCAACATGTTCGGCGCACTGGTGCTCGTCGGTTGCACCAGCCTCTTTGGTTGTGCAGGTCAACACAGTGAGGGCGCCTTGCAGGAGGCCAGTGCTGATTTTCAAAAGGTCAAGGAAGACTCCAATGTGCTGCGTATCGCGCCGAAAGACGTGATTCGGGCCGGTGAGTCCCTGGCTCGTGCCGATCGGCTTTCCTCGTACTGGGGAAGCGGTGCGGACGTGGTGCATTATTCCTACCTGAGCCAGCGCTACAGCCAGATCGCCAGGGAACACACCAATCTGGTGCTCAACGAGGAGCGCGCAGCGAAGCTGGAGCTCGAGCGCCAACGCCTGCAACTGGCACTGCGCGAATCCAAGCTGTTGAGTGTGCAACAGCAGGGCAAGTGGCTGGAGGAGCAGATCGTTGCACTGGCGACCACCCAGACGGATCGCGGTCTGGTGATGACGTTGGGTGACGTGCTGTTCGATACCGGTGAAGCCGAACTGAAGAACTCGGCCAATCGTGTGGTTCTGAAGATCGTGCAGTTCCTGCAACTCAATCCGAAACGCGTGGTGCGTATCGAGGGTTACACCGATAGTACCGGCGGCAAGCAGGAAAACCTCAAGCTGTCCCGTGATCGCGCACAATCGGTGGCCGACGTGCTGACAGATCTGGGCATCGACGAAAAGCGCATTCAGGTCGAAGGCTATGGCGACGAGTACCCGGTGGACGCCAACGCTTCCGAGCGTGGGCGCGCCCAGAACCGTCGGGTTGAAATCGTCTTCTCCGACGAAAAAGGCCAGCTAGGCGCCGCCCGCTGAGGCTGGCGTTACTGGAAAGCCCGGGCTGTCCTGCAGCGCCGGGCTTTTTTACGTCTGTCGATTGCCTCACAAAGCAGTACAGATTTAACCGACACTGCACTGTATGGTTGACTAATATGGCAACTGTCCCAGTACACTTCAAAACTGTTCCGGTATTGTTTCACACAAGAATAAAACGCCCGTGAAATCGAGTGCTGCGTCATGACCAATCTCTTGCTCTACCAACGTATTGCTCAACAGCTGGCCGAAGACATCCGTCGTGGCGTCTATCAACCCGGCGAGCGCGTACCCTCGGTACGCAAGATGAGTTCGCAGCTCAATGTCAGCCATGCGACAGTGTTGCAGGCATACGCCAATCTTGAAGATCAGGGGCTGATCCGTGCGCGGCCGCAGTCCGGTTACTACGTGCACCAGACACCGGCGCTGACCGCACCGACCCCGGACATCGCCCGGGTCGAACGGCCAGGCCTGGTTACCCGCGCCAGCATCATCCAGCAAGTGTTGGTCGAGTCGCGCCGCGAGGGCGTGTTCCCTTTGGGCGCAGCTGTACCGAGCGTCGATTACTTGCCGGTGCGTGCGCTGCATCAGCAATTGGCCAAGGTCACCCGATTCCATAGCCCGCGCGCTTTCAGCTACATGTTCAGTCCGGGCTTCGAGCCATTGCGCCGACAAGTGGCGATCCGCATGCGCGACGCCGGGGTGGTGGTCGATCCTTCGGAAGTGGTGATCACCCACGGTTGTGTCGATGCCTTGCAGATGTCATTGCGGGTGCTGACGCGCCCGGGGGACCTGATCGCCGCCGAATCGCCAACCTATTACGGCCTCTTGCAACTGGCCGACCTGCTGGGCCTGAAAGTCATCGAAATCCCCAGCGACCCGGCCACCGGCATGAGTCTCGAAGCCCTGCAACTGGCGGCCAACCAATGGTCGATCAAAGCCCTGGTGTTGACGACCCGGCTGAGCAATCCGCTGGGCGGCACCATGCCTGAAGACCGACAGAAACAGTTGCTGCGTCTCGCATCGGACTTCGATATCCAGATCGTCGAAGACGATATCTATGGCGAGCTGATGTTCGAGCAGGGACGAACCAAAGCGCTCAAGGCCTATGATCGGCTGGATCGGGTCATTTACTGTTCGAGCTTCTCCAAGACATTGTCGCCGGGTGTGCGCGTCGGCTGGATGATTGCAGGTAAATATCAGCAGGAAATTCAGCGTCTGCAGACCTTCAGCACGCATTCGGCGTGCAGTGTCACGCAAATGGCGATTGCCGCTTATCTGGAAAATGGCGGTTATGACCGGCATTTACGGTACATACGCCAGGAATATCGAAAAAACCTCAGCGCATTCCAGCTGGCGGTGCAGCAGTACTTCCCTGAAGGCACGCAAATGACCCGGCCCACGGGCGGTTTCATCCTGTGGGTGAGTCTGCCGGGACGGGTCAACACCCAGGAATTGCATGTCCGCGCGTTGCAGCAGGGCATCAGCATCGCGCCGGGTCTGATCTTCAGTAATACCGAGCAGTTCAACCACTGTATTCGCCTGAACTGCGGCACTCCGTGGAATCGCGAGGCGGAACGGGCGCTGATGACTCTCGGTCTGCTGGCGACTCAATTGTGTCAGGAAATGGCCGGCGGTTTCTGAAGGGACGGCGTGGAGCGCTTGTCATGTAGCGTTCAACAGGCGAGCATATGGCCCTCTGCCGCTTGTGTCGTAGGTTCCATGAAAGCGATTTTTCCTGCCGCCTGGGTTTTGCTGGGTCTGTTGATGATCGGACAGGCGCCCGCTGCCATGGCCGCTGCCGTTTCGGAAAAACCGACAGCCACATCCACGGTGAAAAAGTCGGTTTCCAGCAAGAAAGCGGTGCCTGCGAAAGATAAGCAGGCAAAGAAAGCCGCCCCGGCGAAGAAACGTGCTCCAATCGCTTCCAAGTCGAAATCGGCCAGTGAAGTGGCGAAGAAGCCGTTGCCACCGGCCAGACTCGACCTCAGTCTGCCCCGGGAAATGGTCCAGCAATTGAAACCTGCGGGCGCGGTGCCATTGCCTCGGCATGATGCGATTCTTCCGCAGATGTTTGGTGAAAAGAGCAGCGGGTTTCAGCTTAACGGTCGACTGCTGAGCAACGAAATGCAGTTGCAACTGCGTAACGATGAACGTCGAGACGTCGAAGGCGCCGCGCTGGACTTCGAATTCAAGCAGTAAATTCAATCGAGGCGTAACCCGCAGACCAGACGCTTTGTCGGAGACCGGTCAGTCACTTTCGTTTGTGCGTAAAAACCCCGGTTCAGGGAATTTGAAACAATCGTTTTAGCGGTTACCCTGTCCGCGTCCCTTTGACACATTGCCCGTCGCGAGGAGTTCGTTGTCATGAAATGCCGTGAAGGTTGTGGTGCCTGTTGCATTGCCCCTTCGATCAGTTCGCCGATTCCTGGCATGCCCGAGGGCAAACCCGCCGGTGAACGTTGCGTTCAGCTCTCGGTCGAAAACCTGTGCAGCATTTTCGGCCAGCCAGAACGTCCCGCAGTCTGTTCCGGATTCCAGGCGGATGTCGAAGTCTGCGGAAACAGCCAGGAAGAGGCGATCAGGCTGATTGGCTGGTGGGAGCAGATGACCGCGGCGTGATGTGTCAAACGTACGGAACTTCAACAATAAGGAATAAGACTATGGGTTCGCTGCATCGTATCGCTGTGTTGTGTGGTTTGACTGCCGTGCTGGCTACTTCGGCAGCGCAGGCGGAAGACTGGAAAGTGGCCAAGAACGAAGACGGCATCAAGGTTTCCCTGAGCGAGGTGCCGGGCTCGGATTACAAGTCGTATCAAGGCGTGACCTTGATGAAAACCACCGTCGCCAAACTGCGCGCACTGCAAGAAGACGTATCCGGTGCCTGCGCCTGGATTCACGAATGCAAGACCCAGAAATTGCTCAAGCACGAGGGTGACCAGAGCTGGACTTACACCCAGTTCAATACACCATGGCCGGTGACCCCGCGCGATTCGATCCTGCATGTCACCACCGTTGAAGGCGCCGATGGCAGCCTGACTCGCACCCTGGAAGGCCTGCCGAAGTACCTGCCGGAAGAAAAGGGTTTCGTCCGCGTTGCTCAGGTCAAAGGCTTCTGGAAGTTCGTGCCGAAGGGCGATCAGGTTGAAGTGACCTATCAGGTCCACACCGAGCCGGGTGGCAGCGTGCCGTCGATGATCGCCAACAAGTTTGTGGTCGATGCACCGTTCAACACCTTGAAAGCCCTGAAAGAACGCGCCGAGAAGTAAGCGTCGCGTGCTGTGCAAACGCCCCGAAGAACTCGGGGCGTTTTGTTTTGTAGCGATATTGTGTTTCCGGATATGCGTTGAACGAAATTTTCACAAAGTCTCCAAGACAATTCGCCCGCGCAATTTGTATCTGTCCGGGTATGCCGTGCCTTTAATGAAAGAGTACGGCAGCGTGGCAGTAATCAATGGCAATGCCGCCGGTGATCGTGCAACATTTGCGCACCGCGCAAGCCCCGGGGTCTGGAATGGCCAACAGAGGGCAGGGCGCCGCTGTATTTTTTGCAACTTCAACTTCCAATGGGTCCTAAAACGACATGGCAAACCCGGACGCCCTGAATCAGCAGCGATCTTCCAGTCGCCTGCTGCAACCGACCGTCAAATCGCATCTGGCCTACACGCTCTTGTGCGCGCTGGTCATGATGGTGATGTTTTCCGTGCTGCGCCTCGCGCTGCTGGTCTACAACCGCGAGATGATCCTCGACACCCCGGCTTCGACTTTCCTCGAAGCCTTCGCCAACGGCCTGCGTTTCGACCTGCGCCTGGTGGTCTACCTCTGCGTTCCGATGGTGCTGGCCCTGTTCAGTGCCCGGGCCATGGCCGCACGCGGTTTTTTCCGCCTGTGGCTGACCATTACATCGAGCATCGCGCTGTTCCTCGGCCTGATGGAGATGGACTTCTACCGTGAGTTCCACCAGCGCCTCAACGGTCTGGTGTTCCAGTACGTGAAGGAAGACCCGAAAACCGTGATGAGCATGCTCTGGTACGGTTTCCCGGTGGTGCGTTATCTGCTGGCCTGGGCCGTGGGTACGCTGATCCTGACCCTCGCGTTCAAGGGCGCCGACCGTCTGACTCGTCAGCGTGGCCCGTTCAGCGGTGGCAATGTCGGTACCCGTCAGGTGGCGCCATGGTATGCACGCCTGGCGGTGTTCGTGGTGTGCCTGCTGATCTGCGTGGTCGCCGTTCGCGGCACTCTGCGTCAGGGCCCGCCGTTGCGCTGGGGTGACGTGTACACCACCGAATCGAACTTCGCCAACCAGCTCGGCCTCAATGGCACCCTGTCGCTGATCGCGGCGGCCAAGGACCGCATGGGCGAAGACCGCAACAATATCTGGAAAGCCACGCTGCCGCAGGATCAGGCGCAGAAAGTGGTGCGCGACATGCTGGTGATGCCGGACGACAAGCTGGTCGACAGTGACATCGCCGCCGTGCGTCGCGAATACACACCGCCGGCCGACAAGACCCTGCCGATCAAGAACGTTGTCGTGATCCTTATGGAAAGCATGGCCGGTCACTCGGTGGGCGCTCTGGGCGCACCAGGCAACATCACGCCGAACCTCGACAAACTGTCGAAGGAAGGCCTGCTGTTCGATCGCTTCTTCTCCAATGGCACCCATACCCACCAGGGCATGTTCGCGACCATGGCCTGCTTCCCGAACCTGCCGGGTTTCGAGTACCTGATGCAGACCCCGGAAGGCAGCCACAAGCTGTCCGGCCTGCCGCAACTGCTCAGTGCGCGCAAGTATGACGACGTCTATGTCTACAACGGTGACTTCGCCTGGGACAACCAGTCCGGTTTCTTCAGCAACCAGGGCATGACCAACTTCGTTGGCCGCAATGACTTCGTCAACCCGGTGTTCTCCGATCCGACCTGGGGCGTATCCGACCAGGACATGTTCGACCGTGGTCTGGTGGAGTTGAAGGCGCGGGAAAACGGCAAGCCGTTCTACGCCCTGTTGCAGACCCTGTCCAACCACACGCCTTACGCCCTGCCGACGCCATTGCCGGTGGAGCGTGTGACCGACCGTGGCACGCTCAACGAGCACCTGACCGCCATGCGTTACGCGGACTGGGCGCTGGGCCAGTTCTTCGAGAAGGCCCGCAAGGAGCCTTACTTCAAGGAAACCCTGTTCGTCATCGTCGGCGACCACGGCTTCGGCAACGAACGTCAGATCACCGAAATGGACCTGGGCCGCTTCAACGTACCGATGCTGATGATCGCACCGGGCATCCAGGAAAAATTCGGTACCCGTGACCATACCGTGGGCACCCAGATCGACATCGTGCCGACCATCATGGGGCGTCTGGGTGGCGAAGTGCGTCATCAATGCTGGGGTCGTGACCTGCTGAATCTGCCGGCAGGGGACACCGGTTTCGGTGTGATCAAGCCGTCGGGCAGCGAGCAGACCACTGCGATCGTGACTGCCGACCAGATCCTGGTGCTGCCGAAAGAGAAGGAAATGGCACCGAAGATGTACCAGTACCAACTGGGCGCGAATCCTTCTGCCGAAATCATTCCGGACGCGCCGCGTACTGCGGAGTTGAAACTCAAGCTTGAAGCGTTCCTGCAGACGGCAACCAAGAGTCTGCTCGACAACACCGCCGGTGTGACCAACGGCAAGCCGGACTGATCATTCGGCGCAATAAAAAGAGGCCCTTTTCAGGGCCTCTTTTTTGTCGGTAAAAACGTCATATCCGACCGAGTAACAACAACACCAACAGTACAACCAGCACTACACCGATAATGCCCGAAGGACCGTAACCCCAACTTCTGGAGTGTGGAAAGACCGGCAGACCACCGATCAGCAACAGGATCAGGATAATGATAAGAATTGTGCCCATGTCGATTTCCTTGTTGATAGTGGCTCAAGAGTCTTGAAGTTCAAGGGCGGCTGGAAGTTGTAATGAAATCCAGACGGCTTACAAATTCCGACTGGCGCGCATGAAAGAAAATTCAAAGTTTTTTCATTGCATCTGGTTCGCGGTCTTATTTCGTTCGATGTCGCAGTTTGAACCGGCCATTCAGCAATCTGATTGAGCGTGGGTCGCTCCGTTTCCTTCGCTACACTGCGCGCATCTTCCCCGGAACAACAAGGCTGTTTGCTATGCAAAATCGCATGATGATCACTGGCGCGGGCTCCGGTCTGGGTCGCGAAATCGCGCTGCGCTGGGCGCGTGAAGGCTGGCGGCTGGCGTTGTCCGATGTCAGCGAGCCCGGTTTGCAGGAGACGCTGAAACTCGTTCGCGAAACGGGCGGTGACGGTTTCGTCCAGCGTTGCGACGTGCGCGACTACAGCCAGCTCACGGCGTTCGCTCAGGCTTGTGAAGAGAAATTCGGCGGCATCGATATCATCGTCAACAACGCCGGTGTGGCCTCGGGCGGGTTCTTCAGCGAGCTGTCGCTGGAGGATTGGGACTGGCAGATCGCGATCAACCTGATGGGCGTGGTCAAAGGCTGCAAGGCGTTCCTGCCGTTACTGGAGCAGAGCAAGGGCAAGATCATCAACATCGCCTCGATGGCGGCATTGATGCAAGGTCCGGCGATGAGCAACTACAACGTGGCCAAGGCCGGTGTGGTGGCCTTGTCCGAAAGTCTGCTGGTCGAGCTGGCTCAACAGGAAGTTGGCGTTCATGTGGTCTGCCCGTCGTTCTTCCAGACCAATCTGCTGGATTCGTTCCGTGGCCCGACACCGGCCATGAAAGCGCAGGTCGGCAAGTTGCTGGAAAGCTCGCCAATCACCGCTGCCGATATTGCCGACTACATCTACCGGCAAGTAGCGGCTGGCGAATTCATGATCCTGCCCCACGAGCAAGGACGCATGGCCTGGGCGATCAAACAGCAGAACCCGCAGCTGTTGTACAAGGAAATGACCTCGATGGCCGAAAAGATGCGGGCCAAGGCCAGACAGAACAACGGCTGAACTTGCAGCACTGGAGCCCGGTCGATAGGGTGACCGCCAAAGTCACCCATGACGAGTCATGTGCATGCTCAACTACTTGTGGTTTTTCCTCGCTGCGCTATTTGAAATCGCCGGTTGTTTCGCTTTCTGGATGTGGTTGCGCCAAGGCAAAAGTGCCTTTTGGGTGATCCCGGCGCTGATCAGCCTGACGCTGTTTGCGCTGTTGTTGACCAGGGTCGAAGCCACGTATGCCGGCCGTGCCTATGCCGCTTACGGGGGCATTTACATCATTGCTTCGATTGGCTGGCTGGCAGTGGTCGAGCGTATCAGACCGCTGGGTTCGGACTGGATCGGTGTCGCATTGTGCGTGATCGGGGCCAGCGTGATTCTGCTGGGCCCCAGGTTTTCGGCGAGCTGAAACAGGGTTTTGAAGGAAACGTCTGAAGGCTCATCGCACACAATTGCGTAGGGTTTGACTGATTTGCCCGCCACGCATTGTAGGGCGTTCCAAACCCGCGCATCTTCAAGGCTCGAAAACTTTGAAGGACGCTTTACATGCTTGTACTCAGCCGTGTCGTCGGTGAACTGATTTCCATCGGCGACAACATCACCTTGCGCGTATTGGCGGTCAATGGCTCCAGCGTGCGATTCGGCGTCGAGGCGCCGCAGCAGGTCAATGTGCATCGCGCCGAAGTCTATGAGCGGATTCAGCGCAAACAGGCCAGCGGCAAGGGCCGTTGAGCCTCAATCGAAAAGGTGTCTGGGCACGTCGTGCTTGAGCATCAGCTGACATTGCTCGCTTTGCGGATCGAAAACGATCAGCGCCTGCCCCTTGATCAGAGCCTGGCGAACCCGCAGTACGCGGGTCTCCAGCGGGGTTTCGTCACCGTTGTCGGTACCGTCGCGGGTGACGAAGTCCTTGATCAGGCGGGTGAGGGTGTCGACTTCAAGCGCGTCGTAGGGAATCAGCATGGGCACCTCGGCTAAATCAATGTCGGGATGCTACGGCGAATGATCGCCGAGGGCCAGACTCAACTGTCCGGGCGTTGCCCCACCAGGCTGTCCACCGAGGGCACACGGGTGTCGCTTTCCATTTGTGTCTCGTGCTCTATCTGGTGACTGAAGCGGTCCAGTGACGCGTTGGCCGGTTGCGCATCGCTGGCGAACACCGGTGGGCTCAGGATATACGCGCCCAACAGTCGGCTGAGGGCCGCCAGGCTGTCGATGTGCGTGCGTTCGTAGCCGTGGGTCGCGTCGCAGCCGAAGGCGAGCAGGGCGGTGCGGATGTCGTGGCCGGCGGTCACCGCCGAATGGGCGTCGCTGAAGTAGTAGCGGAACAGGTCGCGGCGCACCGGCAATTCATGCTCACCGGCCAGACGCAGCAGATGTCGGGACAGGTGATAGTCATAAGGCCCGCCGGAATCCTGCATCGCCACGCTCACCGCGTGTTCGCTGGAGTGCTGGCCGGGCGCGACCGGGGCGATGTCGATGCCGACGAATTCGCTGACGTCCCACGGCAGGGCCGCCGCCGCTCCGCTGCCGGTTTCCTCGGTGATGGTGAACAGCGGATGGCAGTCGATCATCAGTTCCTGGCCGCTGTCGACGATGGCTTTCAGTGCGGCGAGCAGTGCCGCGACTCCCGCCTTGTCATCCAGATGACGGGCACTGATATGGCCGCTTTCGGTGAACTCCGGCAGCGGATCGAACGCCACTACATCACCGACGCCGATACCCAGCGAGTCACAATCGGCGCGGGTCGCGCAGTAGGCATCAAGGCGCAGTTCAACGTGATCCCAACTGATCGGCATCTCGTCGACGGCGGTGTTGAACGCGTGCCCGGAGGCCATCAGCGGCAATACGCTGCCGCGGATCACGCCGTTGTCGGTGAACAGGCTGACACGGCTGCCCTCGGCGAAACGGCTCGACCAGCAGCCGACCGGCGCGAGGGTCAGACGCCCGTTGTCTTTCACGGCGCGGACGGTGGCGCCGATGGTGTCCAGGTGTGCCGAGACCGCACGGTCGGGGCTGTTTTTCTTGCCCTTGAGGGTGGCGCGGATGGTGCCGCGACGGGTCATCTCGAAAGGGATGCCGAGTTCTTCAAGACGCTCGGCGACGTAACGCACGATGGTATCGGTGAACCCGGTGGGGCTGGGAATGGCGAGCATTTCCAGCAGGACTTTCTGCAAGTAGTTCAGATCCGGTTCGGGAATGGTCATGAAAACTCCTGTTGCGGGGCGTCATTCCCGCATGTGGGCGGGCATGACGCTGAAGGAAGATCAAACGGTCGGCTGACTGTGCGGAAACAACAGATCCACAAACCGTTCGGCCGTCGGCTGCGGCTCATGGTTGGCCAGACCGGCCCGTTCGTTGGCTTCGATGAACACGTATTCAGGCTGATCGGCGGCGGGCACCATCAGGTCGAGCCCGACCATCGGAATGTCCAGCGCTCGCGCCGCACGTACGGCGGCATCGACCAGGGTCGGGTGCAGAATCGCTGTGACGTCTTCCAGGGTGCCGCCGGTGTGCAGGTTCGCCGTGCGCCGTACGAACAGATGCTCGCCGGCCGGCAGGATGCTGCTGTAGTCGTAACCCGCTGCGTGCAGGGTGCGTTGGGTTTCGTGATCCAGCGGAATTTTGCTCTCGCCCCCGGTCGCAGCTTGTCGACGTCGGCTCTGCGCCTCGATCAGTGCGCCGATGGAATGATGGCCGTTGCCGATCACCTCGGCCGGTCGGCGGATCGCAGCGGCGACCACTTCGAATCCGATCACCAGAATCCGCAGATCAAGGCCTTCATGGAAGCTTTCGAGCAGCACCCGACTGTCGAATTGCTTCGCGGTTTCGATGGCCTTCTGCACCTCTTCGATACTCTGCAGATCCACCCCCACGCCCCGACCCTGCTCGCCATCCAACGGTTTGACGACGATCCGCTGATGCTCATCGAGAAACGCCAGATTATCGTCCGCATTCGCGGCCAACTGCTGCGACGGCACGTTCAACCCGGCGTTTTTCAGCACTTTGTGGGTCAGGCTTTTGTCCTGGCACAGATTCATGCTGATAGCGCTGGTCAGGTCGCTCAGGGATTCGCGGCAGCGCACCCGGCGCCCGCCGTGGCTGAGGGTGAACATTCCGGCGTCGGCATCGTCCACCTGTACATCGATGCCACGTCGATGCGCTTCCTCGACAATGATCCGCGCATAGGGATTGAAATCGGCTTCCGGTCCGGGACCGAGAAACAACGGCTGATTGATGCCGTTCTTGCGCTTGATGGCGAAGGTCGAGAGATTGCGAAAGCCGAGTTTGGCGTAGAGGTTTTTTGCCTGACGGTTGTCGTGCAACACCGACAGGTCGAGATAGCTCAAGCCGCGGCTCATGAAGTGCTCGACCAGATGTCGCACCAGCACTTCGCCGACGCCGGGACGCGAACACTTCGGGTCGACCGCCAGGCACCACAGGCTGCTGCCATTTTCCGGATCGTTATAGGCCTTGAGATGATTGAGACCCATGACACTGCCGATCACCGCGCCGCTGTCTTCGTCCTCGGCCAGCCAGTACACCGGCCCGCCCTGATGATGTGGAGTGAGCAGGGTGGCATCGATCGGCAGCATGCCGCGTGCCTGATACAGCTGATTGATCGCCTGCCAGTCCTCTTCGCTTTGTGCGCGACGGATGCGGAAACCGCGAAACACCCGCGTGGCCTGACGGTAATCGCTGAACCACAGGCGCAAGGTGTCGGAGGGGTCGAGAAACAGTTGGGTCGGTTCCAGACCGAGAACCTGCTGCGGCGCTGCTACGTACAGAGCGATATCGCGCTCGCCGGGCTGCTCGTTGAGCAACTCCCGGGCAAGACTTGCGGGGTCGGGGAAGGTGTGGCCGATCAGCAACCGGCCCCAGCCGCAATGCACGGCAATCGGCTCGGCGGCCGGCTTGCTGCCATCCTCGGCCAGACGCGCCTGCAAACGTTCGTAGGACGGCGTCTGACCGCGCAGCAGCCGTTGGCTGTAAGCCGTGGCGTGAGGTTTCATCGATCAGATTCCTTGTTCGCTGAGCCACAGGTTCAGAGCTGCCAATTGCCACAGCCTGGAGCCGCGCAACGGGGTCAACTGGCCTTGTGGGTCAGTCAGCAGTTTGTCGAGCATGGCGGGATTGAACAGGCCGCGATCCTGGCTCGGATCCAGCAGCAGTTCGCGCACCCAGTTCAGGGTCTCACCCTCCAGATGCTTGAGGCCGGGCACCGGAAAGTAACCTTTCTTGCGGTCGATGACCTCGCTCGGGATGACCCGTCGCGCGGCTTCTTTCAAGACCTGCTTGCCGCCGTCGGGCAGTTTGAACCTGCCCGGAATGCGGGCCGACAACTCCACCAGGCGATAGTCGAGAAACGGCGTGCGCGCTTCCAGGCCCCAGGCCATGGTCATGTTGTCGACACGTTTGACCGGGTCGTCCACCAGCATCACCGTGCTGTCCAGGCGCAAGGCTTTGTCGACCGCTGCATCGGCGCCGGGTTGTGCGAAATGTTCCTTCACAAAGTCGCCGGCAGCGTCATAGGCCGTCAGCCATTTCGGTTGCACCGTGGCGGCGTAGTCGTCGTAGCTGCGGTCGAAGAACGCCTCACGGTAGGCCGCGAACGGATCGGCCGCGCCGTCGACCTGCGGATACCAGTGATAACCGGCGAACAGCTCATCGGCACCCTGACCGCTTTGCACCACCTTGCAGTGTTTGGCCACCTCCCGCGACAGCAAATAGAAGGCGATGCAGTCGTGGCTGACCATCGGCTCGCTCATGGCGCGGAACGCGGCAGGCAGTTGCTCGATGATTTCTTTTTCGTCGATACGCAGTTGGTGATGGTGAGTACCGTAATGCCTGGCGATCAGATCGGAATACTGGAATTCGTCACCGCGCTCACCGCCGGCATCCTGGAAACCGATGGAAAAGGTTGACAGGTTTTCCACGCCGACTTCCCGCAGCAGGCCGACGAGCATGCTCGAATCGACACCGCCGGAAAGCAGCACGCCGACATCCACCGCCGCCCGTTGACGGATCGCCACCGCTTCGCGGGTGCTGTCGAGCACACGGTCTCGCCAGTCTTCCAGGGTCAGGTTTTTCTCGTCGTCATGTGGTCCGTAGGGCAGGGTCCACCAGGTTTTCTGCTCGGTGGTGCCGTCTGCTTCAATGCGCATCCAGCTCGCCGGCGGCAGCTTCTCGACACCGGCCAGCAAGGTACGCGGTGCAGGCACCACCGCATGGAAGTTCAGGTAATGGTTGAGCGCCACCGGATCGAGGATCGGGTTGATGTCACCCCCCTTGAGCAAAGCCGGCAGCGCCGAGGCAAAACGCAGGCGCTGGCCGGTGCGCGACAGGTACAGCGGCTTCACACCGAGACGGTCGCGGGCGATGAACAGGCGTTTCGAATCGCGCTCCCAGATGGCGAAGGCAAACATGCCGTTGAGTTTCGGCAGCAGCGCTTCGCCCCAGGCGTGATAGCCCTTGAGCAGCACTTCGGTATCGCCGCCGGAGTAGAACGCGTAGCCGAGTGCTTCGAGTTCAGCGCGCAGCTCCGGGAAGTTGTAGATCGCGCCATTGAAGGCCAGGGACAGGCCCAGTTGACTGTCGACCATCGGCTGCGCCGAGCCGTCCGACAGGTCCATGATTTTCAGGCGGCGATGGCCCAGGGCTATCGGCCCCTGGGCGTGAAAGCCCCAGGCATCGGGGCCGCGAGGGGCCAGGTGATGGGTGATTCGCTCGATGGCTGCAAGGTCTGCAGGTTGTTGATCAAAACGTAACTCGCCAGCTAATCCGCACATAAAGTCCTTACCGGTTTTTCCGTTGGGGAGGGTGTCGCCGTAGCTCGCCAAACTGGGCGCTACCCAGAAACTGACCCGGTCAGGATGGGGGAGTTTTAGATCGATATGTTATAAACCGAGTTGCCAGACCGGCGGGCGCCTTAGCGCGAAGATCGCTATCAGATGCGGTAAATATTTATGTGAAACATGGGAAATGCTGCTGGTTCGAGGGGCTGACTGCGCAGTTATTCATGTTTTTCATTCCTGCGCGGGACGGATAGGGTGAGGGTCCCAATCTGCAATAAAGGACTATTGCCCATGTCGAGTATCAATACCGTCATTTCGCCGTCGCCACCGACCCAAAAGCAGATATTGAGTTATTTGCTGGAAGCCAGCGGCGATCTGGACACCGCCCAGAGTTTGCAAAAAAGCCTGCCTCCCCCGCTGCTGAAAGCCTCGGTAACCACCCTGGCAGCCCTGGATCAGACGGCGCGCGATCTGCATGCCGCCCAGGCGAAGGTCGAGCTCGATCTGAATCTGCTGAGCCCGTTGAACGACTTTTGCTTCGTCAGGTTGAACAACGCCGTCGCGGCTCGATGGCCAGGGGACATTGACGTCGAGAAGGATTTTCTGGAGCTGCCGGGAGTCGCTTGCGGCTGCGAGCCCACGATCCCGCCCGGAGGCGGTCCGCCGGTCTACGAGCCTGCCAGGATTACGCTGCTGGAAGCGGCCATGCAGAACTTCACGGAAGAGGAAGCACAGACAGGTGGCCTGCCCGAGGGGAGCGTGATCCGTATCGCCAACGAGCCCGACGGCGTTCCAGGCCTGACGCCGGCAACGTTTGCCGCCTTCTGTCGCGAACTGGATCTCGGA
This sequence comes from Pseudomonas sp. KCJK9016, assembly GCF_046231795.1. Classification (NCBI taxonomy): domain Bacteria; kingdom Pseudomonadati; phylum Pseudomonadota; class Gammaproteobacteria; order Pseudomonadales; family Pseudomonadaceae; genus Pseudomonas; species Pseudomonas sp. KCJK9016. The sequence goes on from NZ_JBJJMM010000006.1 coordinate 43,027, forward strand.
CGGAGCTATCAGCGACATTTCCAGCAGGTCTTCGGATTGAAGGAGGTCGATGGCAAGACCTTGATTGGCAGCTCGATGATTCGCGACATCACCACGCTGAAAAAACTGTTGTTGCAGTTCGACCTGCATCTGGCGCTGGCCAAAGAGCACATTACTCAGGATGGATTCCAGACCGTGCAGCGCCTGATCGATGCAGGCGGCGTCGTGGGTGCCGAGGGCCCGCGTTATAAGGGACGGCCCCTGATCATGCAGGGCATCGAGATTCACGGTTGTTGTATCTGGAGCGTCGTGGTGTTTTCCGAACGTAACGTCGAGCTGTACCCCGGTGAGTGGTGCCTGGTGTACATGCCGGGTGAACCTGATCAGCCGTTGTACGAATACCCCAGTTTCACTGCGTTTGTGGAGTATCTGGGTTTCAAGCTGGGAGTCGAGAGCTACAAGGCCTACTTCATCCATTGCCTTGGTGAGGCCGACAAGGCGGACTTCTTCAGCGCATTTGCAAGCAGTCGAAGCCTTGGACACCTCAAGCAACTGGCCATGGCCGGTCCACTGTTCGACTATCTGCTCAAGAGCCACATTGCCAAGCTGCAATTCGATGCCCGGGCGCTGGCGGTCCCCACCGCAGATGTGGATGAAGAAGAGCGCGAGAAGCGACTGCTGCACTATCTGGAAATCGGCATGACAGTGGCGAACCTGGCCGGTCTGGTCGTACCGGTGCTCGGACAGTTGATGATGGGGGTTGCCGTGGGGCAATTGCTCGCCGAAGTCTATGAGGGGGTCGAGGACTGGAGTCGCGGTGACCGGCAGGAGGCACTGACACACATGCTCAGTGTGGCGGAAAACATCGTGCTTATGGCCGCCACCGGTGCGGGGATCAAGGGCTTGAAGTCGCTGGCAATCAAGACGGTACGCAAGCATCCGGAGTTTTTTGAATCGTTTGCCTCCATTCTTGACCGTAATGGTCGGTCCCGCCTCTGGAAGCCTGAACTCGGCAGTTACCGTCAATCCTTGTCGGCAGGGATCGACATGAAACCTGATGCCGCAGGGTTTTATCGGATCAACGACGAAGTGTTCATCCGCATGGGGGATCAGGAGTTCGCAGTGCAACAGGATCCGGTTTCCGGCCGCTGGCACGTCCGGCATCCGCGACGAGCGACAGCCTATGCACCCGGAGTTGAACAGGGCCGGCACGGCGGTTGGCGTCATGCATCGGAGCGTACGGATCAATGGAGCAGTGCCTACACTCTCAAACGTATCGACCCGACGCTGGTCGAGTTCGAAGACGCTCACCTGAACATGATGCGTCGGTTGAGCGACCTGGGAGCTCAGCAGTTGCATCGACTCTGTGAAAGCAACCGGTCGCTCCCTGCGCGCTTTCAGGACACCGTCGAACGTTTCCGGCTCGAGCGCAGGCTGCGGGAGTTCATTGCCGCAATGGAGCGGGGTGGCGCGAGCGACTCGAAATACGTTCATGAACAGCTGCATGCGTTGCCCCGACTCACCCGCTGGCCGTCCGATCGTTATATCAAGGTCATCGATGGCAATGGCAGGATCTCGGCCACCTATCCTGCCAACGCCATCGACGATGACACCGTCAGTCTCATCGTGCGTCAGGACCAGCTGGAAAAAGGGGAACTGCTGCGAGCGGTACTGTCAGGCATGTCTGCGCAGGAGAGGGGGGCTCTGCTAGGGGGGGCAGTCAGTCCTGGCAATGAGGGAAGCCAACTGGCAAAGATTCTGGGGGCGGAGGTCAAGGCCGACCGTATACCGGTATTCGAATCCATGTATCGACGTGTTGATCAGCGCGATTCCAGCGAAGCAATAAAGGCACTCAATGCCTATCCTGAGGTGCCGGCACGTCAAGCACAGGAAATACTCAGACAATCGCCCAGTGTGGAGCGTTCTCATTTGCGTACCGCCGGGCGGTTCCCCATGGGCCTGGCGCAACGCCTCCGGCAGGCCTCGGACGCCGTACGTGTGGAGCGGGCTCTGACCGGTTTCTATCTCGCGGACATCGCGAATGCCGATACAGAGAAACTGGCGATCCGGTTATTGCCGCAGCTCAGCGGCTGGGACCCGAAGCTGCCACTCCAGGTGCGGGCCCTGACGCTAAAAGGCGCGGTGCTGGAGTCCCTTGGCCCGCATCCGTTCACATCGGCAGATGCACGCACACTGGTCAGGCTGCAAGGCGGCTATGAAGTATTCGACAGTCAGGCCAGATCGCTGGGTCGGGTCGCAGCCGGGTCCGACAGTCTTTATCAGGCCATCCTTGAAAGTCTTCCAGCGGAGCAGCGAGAGGCACTGGGTTTTTCCGGTGTGAAAGCGGAGGATGGCGCGCGCTTGCGCAGCAAACTCTTGGACGTCGCCATGGACGAGCGTGAAGGCTGCGCCCGTTTGTTGAGTGGGGAGCCCTTCGAGTTACCGGTTGAAGAGTCTTCCTGCACCCTTGCCGATTCGCCGGTCGAGACCCCGGCTTACTCACGGCGCTTGTTGCGCAAGGTAAAAAAACTTTTCCCGCTGTTTACCGACCAGCAGGCCAAGGAGTTTCTTGATCAGGCAGGCGGCGATCATCTCACTCGGGCGCTTCGGGTCAGGGAGTTGCAGGAGCAGCTCAAGAGACTGCGCGATGTCATGGATGTCTGGATGGATGACGAGGCGGCCATGAAAGCCCTCGGTGGCAGACTGAATGAAGTGCGTGAATGCCGGCAGAGCATGGCTTTCGAGATCGAGGATTGCTTTTGCCGGCTGGTTTTCCAGCGCGATGAATTCGAGCGCCTGGTGTACGGTTTGAACCTTGATGGCATGCGAGGCGGCAAGCTGCCGATCCTGCCTGCGGGTTTGACTTTCGATCATGTCAGCTATTTGTCTCTGCAAAACATGCAACTGGAGAACGATGTCGTCTACTTCCTCAAAGCCTTCAAGCAGGTCGAGTCCCTCAGTCTGGACAGCAATCAGCTGACCCGGCTGCCCGAGGTCATTTCGCACATGCCGAACCTCAAGCATCTGAGTCTGGAAAACAACCGGATACAACTGACAGAACATACGCTGGTGACATTGTCCCGTTTACGCACTTTGCAAAGTCTGAATCTGAACGGGAACCGTCTGGGGGCTACGGTGGATGTTGGCAAGCTGTTCGATCTGAATCACCTTTGCCTGCGTAACACTCGTGCTACAGAACTGCCCAAGGGGTTGAGGTTTTTGCCGAATCTGAAAAGGGTAGATCTGCGGGACAACGATATCCGTGATCTGCCCCACTGGCTCTTTGAAACCTCCCGACGCTTCAGTGAAACGATCAACTTGCGCAATAACCCGATTTCCGACACCAGCAGAGTCCATCTTGATTCCTATCGCAAGTCGGTGGGTGTGGGGATGGGGTATCTGGAAGACGACCACGCGCGACTGGACGAAAACCTGGCACGCTCGATCTGGTTGACTGAAACGGGAGGGACGGTGGGCTCTCGACATCTGCAGACATGGACCGCGATCAAGGACGATCCGATGGCTGAAGGTCTGTTTCGGTTATTGGCGGAACTGGGCAACTCTGCCGAATCCGCGCACGTGCGTGAGGACATGTCGCGGCGGGTCTGGAATGTGCTCGAGGCCACGCAATCCGATGCCGAGTTACGTCAGCAGATCTTCGATCTGGCGGCCAATCCGATCAATTGCACGGATACCGCGGCGCTGAATTTCAGTCATCTGGAGGTGGCGGTACAGGTCCGTCGCGTGACCCGTGCGTCCGGTGGCCGGAAACCTTCGGCGCCGTCGCTGATCAAGCTGGCGAGAGGGCTGTTTCGGCTTGAACAACTGGACAATATTGCAGCGGAACATGCCGCGACCCGCTCGGCACCTGATCCTCTGGAGGTAGCCCTTGCCTATCGCTCGGGGCTCGCAGAGGCGTTCGAGTTGCCCGGGCAGCCTTCGCATATGCGTTATGCAGCGATCGCGCAAGTGACCGGGGCGAACTTGCTGGAGGCCATCAATCGAGTACAGACCGCCGAGCTGTCTCCCGAGTGGCTGGCGTTTCTGGTTCGCCAACCATTCTGGAGCGATTACGTGAAAGGCAGCTTCGTAACGCAGTTCGACGACGCCCGGGCGCCTTTTCATGAAGAGGCTCAGGCGTTGTTCGAACGCTCCGAAGAGCTGAGCTCGGTCGACTATCTGAGTGAAATGAACAGGTGTGCTGCACGGCTGGAGCAAGCCGAAAGTGCCTTGCTCGAGCGATTGACCGAGCAAGTGCTGCGGTTGGTTGAGGGCAGCGCTTGCGTGATGCCCGCTGGTTGATAAAGGTCCATGACAACAGGTCATTGACCCCTTATCAGTCGTCGCAAGGCAAACCGGTTCGGATGGCACGCTTGCGCCACGCTTCTGGGCAGTGGCAACGGTTCGTCATCCAGCCAGGCCGCGAGCAACTCGCCTGACAGTGGTGCGGTGATCAGACCACGAGAGCCATGACCGCTATTGATGTACAGCCCGTCGAGCCAAGGGCAAGGGATATCCGGCACCTGCCGCGCATCCTTGCCCAGTGCGGCATAGGTCTGGATGAAGGCTTCGCGGTCAGCGAGCGGGCCAACGATCGGCAGATAATCGGGGCTGGTACAGCGGAACGCCGCCCGTCCTTCAAGACGCTCGGGCGCCAGCTCATCAATATGCAGACGCGAAACCAGGTCACTGGAAATTTCTTCGAGCATTGCCAGGTTGCCCAGGTGTTCGGCGGTGGTCGGGGTCAAATCCTCGCTGTTGAAGTCGAAACTGGCGCCGAGTGTGTGCTCGCCCAGCCGTGCCGGTGCGACATAGCCTTCAGCGCAGACCACCGTGGCCAGGGACTGACTGGCTTCGGTCTGCGCCAGTCGGGTGATCTGCCCGCGAATGCGTTTGAGGGGCAGGTCCGCGCTTTGGGCAAAACGCTTGATCTCGGCAGCACTGGCCAGCACCACGACGGGGGCGGAGGCGATCAAGCGCTGGCCCTCGAAGGCTTGCCATTGACCGCCCGCCTTGCGCAGCTCCAGGACTTCCTGATGGTTGAGCAGCGTGATACCCGGCTGTGCAGACTGTGCCTGACACAATGCTGGCGGATGTACCCAGCCACCCTCGGGATAAAACAATCCACCATGCGCCAGGCCGACACCCGCATGCAGCTGCGCCTCGGGTTGATCAAGCCATTGCAGAAGATCTTCGGGAAACGCTGCCGCCAGTTGTGCATGACGCTCGCGTTCCTTTTCATTGAACGCCAGTTGCAGCACGCCGCAGTCATCCCAGTCGGTGCCCCGCTGCAGGGTCTCCAGCAGACGCCGGGTGTAGCCGAAGCCGCTGACGATCAGTTGCGACAGCGCCGTTCCGTGTGCGGATAACTTCAGGTACAGCACGCCTTGCGGATTGCCCGAGGCCTCCTGCGCCACCGCTGCATGACGCTCCAGTAGACTGACCTGCCAACCCCGGGCCGCGAGGCTGGCGGCCGTGGCGCAACCAGCCAGGCCGGCGCCGATCACCAGGGCACGGCGATCTCCGGTGGCAGGCGCCGGGCGGGCGAACCACGGTTTGTCCGCTGCGGGTAACGGCACATTCTCTGGCCAGCCGAGAAACTCGCCACGCAGGATTTCCCATTTGTGGCCGATGCCCGGCGTGCGCTTCATCTTGAACCCGGCGGCATTGAGCAGGCGACGCACCCAGCCGGTGCTGGTGAACGTGCTGATGGTCGAGCCGGGTGCCGCCAGCCGTGCCAGTTCGGCGAACAGTTCGGCGGTCCACATCTCGGGGTTTTTCGCCGGGGCAAAACCGTCGAGAAACCAGGCGTCGATCTGGCCGTCCAGTTGCGGCAATTGCTCGAGCGCATCGCCGATCAATAGCGTCAGGGTGACCCGCCCGTTGTCCAGCACCATGCGCTGAAAGCCCTGATGGATTGCCACGTAATGCTTGAGCAGTTGATCGCTGAGGTGCTTCAGGTCAGGCCATAACGCCAGCGCACGCTGGAGGTCGGCGGGGCTCAAAGGAAACTTTTCGACGCTGACGAAATGCAGCCGCGCACCGGCCACCGCGTGTTGTTCGAACAGTTGCCAGGCGCAGAGAAAATTCAACCCGGTGCCAAAGCCGGTTTCACCGATCACCAGTCGTCCGCCCGCCGGCAGAGCGGCAAAGCGTTCGGCCAGTCGATTCTGTTCAAGGAATACGTAGCGGGTTTCATCCAGCCCCGACTGATCGGAAAAATACACATCGTCGAACACTCGCGAACGCGGGCGTCCCTGGTCATCCCAGTCGAGTTGGGCGTGGGGCATTACAGGTTTCATGGCAGGCTCGGCAACGGCAAGGCGGCCATTCTAGCCGATCACGCGGGTCGCGCTTGATCCATGGCAAACCTTGCTGCGGATGACTCGCGGACAATCCGCCGCCAGCGGGAATTTCTGTGCCGCGCCCGTGCCCAATCCGCTAGTCTTGCTGAATCCTGGAAGGAGCCGTCCCCATGTTCGAATCCGCTGAAATCGGTCACGCCATCGACAAAGACACCTACGACGCCGCCGTGCCCGCCCTGCGTGAAGCCTTGCTTGAAGCCCAGTTCGAATTGCAACAGCAAAAGCGTTTTCCGGTGATCATCCTGATCAACGGCATCGAAGGCGCCGGCAAGGGTGAGACGGTCAAGCTGCTCAACGAGTGGATGGACCCGCGCCTGATCGAAGTGCGTACCTTTGACCAGCAGACCGATGAAGAGCTGGCGCGGCCACCGGCCTGGCGTTACTGGCGAATGTTGCCGGCCAAGGGGCGGATGGGGATATTTTTCGGCAACTGGTACAGCCAGATGCTGCAGGGCCGGGTACACGGCTTGTTCAAGGATCCGCGACTGGACCAGGCCATCGCCGGGGCCGAACGTCTGGAAAAGATGCTGTGCGACGAAGGCGCGCTGATCTTCAAGTTCTGGTTTCACCTGTCCAAGAAGCAGATGAAGGCACGGCTCAAGGCGCTGGCCGACGACCCGTTGCACAGCTGGCGGATCAGCCCGCTGGACTGGCAGCAGTCGCAGACCTACGACAAATTCGTCAAATACGGCGAGCGGGTCCTGCGCCGTACCAGCCGGGACTATGCGCCGTGGCATGTCATCGAAGGGGTGGACGTCAACTACCGCAGCCTGACAGTCGGCAAGCTTCTGCTCGAAGGCTTACAAAACGCGTTGAAGCGCCCCGATGTGCATTCGAGCGCGGTCAGTGCCCAACCGCTGGGCACGTCGGTGGATCAGTTGAATCTGCTCGACAGCCTTGACCTCACCCAGAGTCTGGACAAGAAAGATTACGAAGAGCAATTGATCACCGAGCAGGCGCGACTGTCCGGGCTGATGCGTGACAAACGCATGCGCCGGCACGCGTTGGTAGCGGTGTTTGAAGGCAACGATGCGGCGGGCAAGGGCGGGGCGATCCGGCGGGTGGCGGCGGCGCTCGATCCGCGTCAATACAACATCGTGCCGATTGCCGCGCCGACCGAAGAGGAACGAGCGCAGCCGTACCTGTGGCGCTTCTGGCGACACATCCCGGCCCGGGGCAAGTTCACCGTGTTCGATCGTTCGTGGTACGGCCGGGTGCTGGTGGAGCGGATCGAGGGCTTTTGCAGCACCGCCGACTGGATGCGCGCTTACGGTGAAATCAACGACTTCGAAGAGCAGCTCGCCGATGCCGGGGTGATCGTGGTGAAGTTCTGGCTGGCCATCGACAAGGACACGCAGATGGAGCGTTTCCAGGCTCGTGAAGAGATCCCGTTCAAGCGGTTCAAGATTACCGAAGACGACTGGCGCAACCGCGACAAGTGGGACGCCTACCGTGCGGCGGTGGGCGACATGGTCGACCGAACCAGTACCGAAATCTCGCCATGGACACTGGTCGAGGCCAATGACAAGCGCTGGGCCCGGGTCAAGGTGCTGCGCACGATCAATCGAGCGCTGGAAGAAGCCTTCGAGAAATCCGGCAAGAAGGAAAAGAAGCAAAAGGACTGAGCGATGAACCCGCATACGCGAGGTGAATGATTGTCGCGATGGGTGATGAGGTGGACTTATGCTCGGTCCACTCTCAACCGACTGCAGCAATGAGGTATGCCATGCGTGAAGTGGTGATCGTCGACAGCGTACGGACCGGCCTGGCCAAGTCCTTTCGCGGCAAGTTCAACCAGACCCGCCCCGATGACATGGCGGCCCATTGTGTCAACGCCTTGCTGTCGCGCAACGACGTCGATCCGGCCAGCGTCGAGGACTGCATTGTCGGTGCCGGTTCCAACGAAGGCGCCCAGGGCTACAACATCGGGCGCAACGTGGCGGTGCTTTCGCGACTGGGCACCGGCACGGCGGGCATGACCCTCAACCGTTTCTGCTCTTCGGGCTTGCAGGCAATTGCGATTGCCGCCAACCAGATTGCTTCCGGTTGCAGCGACATCATCGTTGCCGGCGGTGTCGAGTCGATCAGCCTGACCCTGAAAAGCGTCAACACCGATCACTTGATCAACCCGTTGCTCAAGCAGCAGACCCCCGGCATCTACTACACCATGGGCCAGACCGCGGAAGTGGTGGCGCGTCGTTATGGTGTCAGCCGCGAAGCGCAGGATCGTTACGCGCTGCAAAGTCAGATCCGCACCGCTCAGGCGCAGGCAGCAGGTCTGTTCAATGATGAAATCGTTCCGATGGCGGTGAAATACCGGGTCGAGGACAAGAACAGCGGCGAGGTGCAGATCCTTGACGGCATTGTCGATCGCGACGACTGCAACCGCCCGGACACCACTTATGACAGCCTTGCCGGACTGAAACCGGTGTTCGCCGAGGATGGTTCGGTGACTGCCGGCAACTCCTCGCAATTGTCCGATGGCGCTTCGATGACGCTGGTGATGAGCCTGGAAAAAGCCCTGCAGTTGGGGCTCAAGCCAAAGGCGTTTTTCCGCGGTTTCGCCGTGGCCGGTTGCGAGCCGGACGAAATGGGCATCGGCCCGGTGTTCTCCGTGCCGAAGCTGCTCAAGGCCAAAGGTCTGCAGGTGGCGGACATCGACCTGTGGGAGTTGAACGAAGCGTTCGCCTCGCAGTGCCTGTACGCCCGGGACCGGCTGGAAATCGACAATGAAAGGTACAACGTCAACGGCGGTTCGATTTCCATCGGCCATCCGTTCGGCATGACCGGCTCACGCCAGGTCGGGCATCTGGTGCGCGAGTTGCAACGACGCAATATGCGCTACGGCATCGTGACCATGTGCGTGGGTGGCGGGATGGGGGCTACCGGGTTGTTTGAAGCCGTGCGTTAAACACTGATGGGGTGTTCGATCCACCGCTTTCGCGAGCAGGCTCGCTCCCACAGGTGAGTGCATTTTCCTGTGGGAGCGAGCCTGCTCGCGAAGGAAGGTAGTGCCTTGGTCTATCTGTCGGAATCCATAAGCTGCATCCGCGCGATGTAAGCCTTTATTTCCTGCTCGGCTTCCTCGAGGCTGTCGAACGGTCCTTCAAGGGTGTTCTCTCGGGTACTGAAAAACAGCTCGCCATTGACCCGACACACCCGATCGCTGCGAAAGTGCATGGCGGGGGCGCTGTCCTGGGCGCGCATTCCGAACATGGTCAATCTCCTTGAGCGCTGCGCTGAATAGGATCCGAAGAGCTTATGCCTGAAGCAGTTGCAGCGCTTCGTCAGCCGATCAACGGCAGTACGTCAATTTAATGCTGCGACCTGTACAGTCCCATTTGCGGCCCGATCGCAACTGTCCCTGTGTCATGCCTGCCGCAGCGCCTAGAATGTGCGTTCCTGTCTTAGGCTTTCGGGGTTCTCATGCACGTTTCGTCGGGTCGCTGGGTGTACGGCATGTTCCTCGCCTTGTTGACGGCGTTTCTGTGGGGAATTCTGCCGATCAAGCTCAAGCAAGTGCTGCAGGTGATGGACCCGATCACGGTGACCTGGTTTCGCCTTCTGGTGTCCGGCGGCTGCCTGTTCATTTATCTGGCGGCGACCCGACGGTTGCCGAGTCGCAAGGTACTCGGCCCGAAGGGTGGCTGGCTGGTACTGATGGCGGTGCTGGGCCTGGTGGGCAACTACATGCTGTACCTGATGGGCCTGAACCTGCTCAGCCCGGGCACCGCGCAACTGGTGGTGCAGATGGGGCCGATCATGTTGCTGATCGCCAGTCTGTTCGTGTTCAAGGAGCGCTTCAGCATCGGCCAGGGCATTGGCCTGGCGGTGTTGTTGATCGGCTTCACACTGTTTTTCAATCAGCGCCTGGCGGAGTTGCTCACGTCTTTATCTGATTACACCGCCGGTGTGCTGCTGGTGCTGCTGGCGTCGACGGTCTGGACGTTCTATGCCCTGGGGCAGAAGCAGCTGCTGACGGTGTGGAACTCGTTGCAGGTGATGATGGTGATCTATCTGTTCTGCGCCTTGCTGTTGACGCCGTGGGTGCACCCGCTGGAAACGCTTAAGTTGAGCCCGTTGCAGGGCTGGCTGCTGCTGGCGTGCTGCATGAATACCCTGATCGCCTATGGCGCGTTTGCCGAGGCGCTGGCGCATTGGGAAGCCTCGCGGGTCAGCGCGACTTTGGCGATCACGCCATTGGTAACCTTCGGTGCCGTCGCGCTGGCAGCGTGGATCTGGCCGGAATACGTGCATGCCGAGCAGATCAACGGCCTGGGTTATGGCGGGGCGGTGCTGGTGGTGCTGGGGTCGGCGCTGGTGGCACTGGGACCATCGCTGATTGCCGGGCTCAAGGCCCGGCGGATGAAGATGGCCGCCAGTTAAACCGCGCCAACCTCATTCGCGAGCAAGCTCGCGAAGACGGATTTTCAGGCGCTGCAAAATCTAGCCCTTGGCGCCGGCCTCGATCATGTTCTCCGGCCGCACCCAGGCATCGAACTCTTCATCGGTCAGATAGCCCAGCTCCAGCGCCGCCTCGCGCAGGGTTTTGCCTTCGCTGTAGGCCTTCTTGGCAATCTCTGCTGACTTGTCGTAGCCGATGTGCGGGTTCAGCGCTGTCACCAGCATCAGGCCGCGTTCCAGGTGTTTCGCCATGACTTCGGCATCCGGCTCAAGCCCGGCGATGCAATGCTGCTGGAAGTTGCTGCAGCCATCGGCCAGCAGACGGATCGATTGCAGCAGGTTGTGGATGATCACCGGTTTGAACACGTTCAACTGCAGATGACCCTGGCTTGCGGCGAAGCCGATCGCGACGTCATTGCCCAACACCTGGCACGCCAGCATCGACAGCGCCTCGCACTGGGTCGGGTTGACCTTGCCGGGCATGATCGAGCTGCCCGGTTCGTTGGCCGGCAACTTCACTTCGGCAAAACCTGCGCGGGGACCGGAGCCCAGCAGACGCAGGTCGTTGGCGATTTTCATCAGCGCCACGGCAAGGGTTTTCAGGGCGCCGGAGAGGGTGGTCAGCGGCTCATGGCCGGCGAGGGCGGCGAACTTGTTGGGCGCGGTGACGAACGGCAGGCCGGAGAGAGCAGCCAGCTCGGCAGCGATCGCTTCGCCGAAGCCGTGGGGCGAGTTGAGCCCGGTGCCGACGGCGGTGCCGCCCTGGGCCAGTTCGCAGACCGCCGGCAACGCGGCACGGATCGCCCGCTCGGCGTAATCCAGCTGCGCTATGAAGCCGGAGATTTCCTGGCCGAAGGTAATCGGCGTGGCGTCCATCATGTGGGTGCGACCGGTTTTCACCAGCTTCATGTGCCGCGCCGACAGTTCGGCCAGACCGCCCGACAGTTCGGCGATGGCCGGCAGCAATTGGGCCTGCACCGCCTGTGCGGTGGCGATGCTCATGGCCGTGGGGAAGCAGTCGTTGGAGCTCTGCGAGCGGTTGACGTGATCGTTGGGGTGCACCGGCGTCTTGCCGCCGCGCGGGTTGCCGGCCAGTTCGTTGGCGCGTCCGGCGATCACTTCGTTGACGTTCATGTTGCTTTGGGTGCCGCTGCCGGTCTGCCAGACCACCAGCGGGAACTGGTCGTCGTGCTGGCCGTCGAGCACCTCGTCGGCGGCCTGCTCGATCAGGCGGGCGATGTCGGCGGGCAGGTCGCCATTGCGGTCGTTGACCCGCGCCGCAGCTTTCTTGATCAGCGCCAGGGCATGCAAGACCGGCAAGGGCATGCGTTCCTGACCGATGGCAAAGTTGATCAGCGAGCGTTGCGTCTGAGCGCCCCAGTAAGCGTCGTCCGGGACTTCGATCTGGCCCAGGCTGTCGGTTTCGATACGGCTCATCGTGCACACTCCTGTTGGTCTGTTTGCGCAATTTAGGCCGGTGTCGGCCCGGGTGGTTCCCTCCAGTCGATTGTTGACCGGCAATTCCCCGTCAATCAAGCGCGGCAAGGCCCGGGGGGTTGAGCCGCAGCGTTGTTCAGGCGCAGAATGGTCGCCCTTGGGGTTTAACCTCGCCTAGCTGAAAAGGAAACTCGATGACTCGTCTTCGTGCCATCTGCACCGCGGTTGCACTGGTTTGCGCCAGCGGCCAGGTGCTTGCCGATACCGCCAGCCACAACGCCAGTGCCGAAGCTTTCCTGACCCTGGCGCACGCTGACAAACTGGGTACTCCGGTGTACATGCAAGTGCAGCAGATGTTCGCCCAGCGTTTTGAACAGACCAAGGCTCCTGAATCCAAGAAAGCCGTACTGGATACCTATCAGGCCAAGGCCAACGCCGCCCTGGACCAGGCCATCGGCTGGAACAAGCTGAAACCGGACATGGTCAAGCTCTACACCAGCAACTTCAGCGAACAGGAGTTGAAAGACCTGGTCGCGTTCTACCAGTCGCCGCTGGGCAAGAAAGTTCTGGAAAAAATGCCGCAGCTGACCCAGCAGTCGGCCCAGATGACCCAGGCCAAACTGGAACCCGCAGTACCGGTCGTCAACAAGTTGCTGGACGACATGACCAACGAGCTGGCACCGAAAGGCGCTGCTCCGGCCAAGAAGAAGTAAGCGGAGTTCGTGATGACCATGCAACAACGCATCGAATCGACGCTGGCGCTGCTTCAGCCTGAGCATCTGCAGGTGCTGGACGAAAGCCACATGCACAGTCGCGGGTTGCAGACCCACTTCAAGGCTGTGGTGGTCAGCGCGCAATTCGAAGGCCTGAACCGGGTCAAGCGCCACCAGAAAGTCTACGGCACGCTCGGCGAGCTGATGGGCGAGTTCCATGCGTTGGCATTGCACACCTACACCCCGCAGGAATGGGCAGAGGTGGGCGCCGCTCCGGCGTCGCCGACCTGTGCCGGCGGCAGCAAGCATTGAGCCTTGCAGCAATGAACTGAGGTTTTTTGCTAGAATCCGCAACGCGCCGCTCACCCGGCGCGTTTTTTTTCGCATCCGGTTCACCCTTTACGAGGGTAGCCACCTGGAGAAACACCCATGACACAACCAATTGTCGTGGCGGCACTGTACAAGTTCGTCACCCTCGAAGATTACGTCAATCTGCGCGAACCGCTGCTGCAAGCGATGCTCGACAACGGCATCAAAGGCACCCTGCTGATTGCCGAAGAAGGCATCAACGGCACGGTTTCCGGCAGTCGCGAAGGCATCGACGGCCTGCTGGCCTGGCTGCGCAACGATCCGCGCCTGGTCGACATCGACCACAAGGAATCGTACTGCGACGAGCAGCCGTTCTATCGCACCAAGGTCAAGCTCAAGAAAGAGATCGTGACCCTGGGCGTCGAAGGCGTCGATCCGAACAAGAAGGTCGGTACCTACGTCGAGCCGCAGGACTGGAATGCGCTGATCAGCGACCCTGAAGTGCTGCTGATCGACACCCGCAACGACTACGAAGTATCGATCGGGACCTTCGAAGGCGCCATCGATCCGAAAACCACCAGTTTTCGCGAATTCCCCAACTACATCAAAGCCAACTTCGATCCGGCGGTGCACAAGAAGGTCGCGATGTTCTGCACCGGTGGCATTCGTTGCGAGAAGGCGTCGAGCTACATGCTGGGCGAAGGCTTCGAAGAGGTTTACCACCTCAAGGGCGGTATCCTGAAGTACCTCGAAGAGGTGCCGCAGGAAGAGACCAAATGGCAGGGCGACTGCTTCGTGTTCGACAACCGTGTGACCGTGCGCCACGACCTGAGCGAAGGCGACTACGATCAGTGTCATGCCTGCCGTACCCCGGTCAGCGTCGAGGATCGCGCTTCCGAGCATTACGTGCCCGGTATCAGTTGCCCGCACTGCTGGAACACCCTGAGCGAGAAGACCCGCCGCAGCGCCATCGACCGTCAAAAACAGATCGAACTGGCCAAGGCACGCAACATGCCGCACCCGATCGGCTACAACTATAAGCAAGCATCCACTGAGGCTTGATCATGTCTGCACGCCTGCTCTACGTAATGGATCCGATGTGTTCCTGGTGCTGGGGATTCGCCCCGGTCGCCAAGGCATTGGTGGAGCAGGCGCAGGCCGCCGGCGTGGAACTGCACCTGGTGGTCGGCGGTTTGCGCACCGGCAGTGGCGCGGCGCTGGAGCCGACGACCCGGCGCTACATTCTTGAACACTGGCAGGCGGTCACCGAGGCCACCGGCCAACCGTTCAAGTTCGAAGGCGCGCTGCCGGACGGTTTTGTCTACGACACCGAACCTGCCTGTCGGGCCATCGTCACTGCGCGCAGTCTTGCGCCGGATTGCGCATGGAAACTGCTGGGCCTGATCCAGCACGCGTTCTACGCCGAAGGCCGTGATGTCACCCGCGCCAGCGTGCTGGTGGAACTGGCGGAACAGGCCGGCGTGCCGCGCATCGAATTCGCTGCGTTGTTCGATCGTGCCGAGCAGCACGAGGCCACATTGGCCGACTTCAACTGGGTTCAGGATCTGGGCATTGCCGGATTCCCGACCCTGCTCGCCGAACGCAATGGCCAACTCGCGTTGCTGACCAACGGCTACCAGCCGCTCAGTGAGTTGTCACCGTTACTCGGCCGATGGCTGGAGCGCGCCGCCTGTGTCTGACCCCGCCGATGACACGCCAGCCGTCAAGCGTGTCGACCGGCTGAGCTGGGCAGAAGTCCGGCGTCTGGCACTTCATCACAAAAAATCCCTGTGGATCGCCAACGGCGTTGCCGTACTGGCGACGCTGTGCAGCGTGCCGATTCCGCTACTGTTGCCGTTGCTGGTGGACGAAGTCCTGCTCGGTCGTGGCGATGCAGCGCTGAAGGTCATGAACCATGTGCTGTCGACCCCGTGGCAGCAGGCGGCAGGCTACATCGGCCTGATGCTGCTGGTGACCCTGACCCTGCGTTGCAGCGCCCTGTGTTTTGGCGTGTTGCAGGCCCGGCTGTTTGCGCGGCTGGCCAAGGACATCGTCTATCGCATTCGCGTGCGCCTGATCGAAAGACTCAAGCGCATCTCCCTTGGCGAATACGAAAGCCTGGGCAGCGGCACGGTGACCACGCACCTGGTGACCGATCTCGATACCCTCGACAAGTTTGTCGGCGAAACCCTCAGTCGTTTCCTGGTGGCGATGCTGACCCTGGTCGGCACTGCCAGCATCCTGATGTGGATGCACTGGAAACTGGCGCTGCTGATCCTGCTGTTCAACCCATTGGTGATCTACGCCACCGTGCAACTGGGCAAGCGGGTCAAGCACCTGAAGAAACTGGAAAATGACAGCACCTCGCGTTTCACCCAGGCCTTGAGCGAAACCCTCGATTCGATTCAGGAAGTGCGGGCAGGCAATCGTCAGGGCTACTTTCTCGGGCGTCTCGGTCTGCGGGCCCAGGAAGTGCGCAATTACGCAGTCAATTCGCAGTGGAAGACCGATGCCTCGAACCGCGCCAGTGGCCTGCTGTTCCAGTTCGGCATCGATATTTTCCGCGCGGCGGCGATGCTCACGGTGCTGTTCTCCGACCTGTCCATCGGCCAGATGCTCGCGGTATTCAGCTATCTGTGGTTCATGATCGGCCCGGTCGAACAACTGCTGAACCTGCAATACGCCTATTACGCAGCGGGCGGTGCGCTGTCGCGGATCAACGAACTGCTGGCCCGTGCCAACGAGCCGCAGTATCCGGGCGGCGTCGACCCGTTCAAGGGCCGCGAGACGGTCGGCATCGAAGTGCAGGGCCTGAGCTTTGGTTATGGCGATGAGCTGGTGCTGGATCAGATGAACCTGTCCATCGCGCCGGGGGAGAAAGTGGCGATCGTCGGCGCCAGCGGCGGCGGCAAGAGCACCCTCGTGCAATTGCTGCTGGGTCTGTACACGCCTCTGGCCGGTACCATCCGTTTCGGCGGATCGACTCAGCAGCAGATCGGTCTGGAAACGGTCCGGGAAAACGTCGCAGTCGTGCTGCAACACCCGGCTCTGTTCAACGATACCGTGCGCGCCAACCTGACCATGGGTCGCACCCGCAGCGACGAGGCCTGCTGGCAGGCACTGGAAATCGCCCAGCTCGAACCTGCCATCCGTGCGCTGCCGGACGGACTGGACAGCATCGTCGGTCGTTCCGGGGTGCGCCTGTCCGGTGGTCAGCGACAAAGGCTGGCGATTGCGCGGATGATCCTCGCCCAGCCGAAAGTGGTGATCCTCGACGAAGCCACCTCGGCCCTCGACGCCGCCACCGAATACAACTTGCATCAGGCCATGGCGCAGTTCCTCCATGGTCGCACCACACTGATCATTGCCCACCGCCTGTCAGCGGTGAAACAGGCGGACCGGGTGCTGGTGTTCGACGGCGGGCAGGTGGCCGAGGATGGCGACCATCAGCAACTGATTGCCGATGGTGGGTTGTATGCCAAGCTGTATGGGCATTTGCAGCGGATGTAGTTAATTCCAGAGCACTTGCAGCGCGCCAGCTTCGCCTCGGTGACCGAATTCTTTCATGACGAGTGAGCACGACCCGCATGGGGGCATCGTGGTAGCGACGTCCACTGACTTCAGCTCCTGTGGGTCGGGGTATTTATCGCGAATCACGCGTATCAACTTGCTTTCGCTGTCCAGAGACGTCGGTCGGGCTGCCAACGTCGGTGTGTAGGTATCGATGTTCTTGATAGTCAGCGGTACCGCTGCCAGGCGCCCCCCATCCGTCAATTCCAGGTTTGTCTTGCCCACTGCAAGGCTGTAGTCGATGTTGATGTAAGTCGTGTCACCGATTTTTACATGATTGGCGCCCAGGTGCCGGAACAGCGGCAGGTGTCTGGTAGTGCCCTGAGCACCGGAAATGCTGACATAAACTTCTCGCACGCCTTGTGCGGTGGTGACTTCGGCATAGGCAATGTTGCGAGCATTCTTTGTACGTTCGAATCGGCTCAGCAGGTGTTGCAGTTTTTGCATCGTGGCTTCGATACGCAGCGACGCGTTGGTCTCTGGTGGTTTGATCGTCGGTGATAGAAACAGGATGTCGAAAATTTCCGCCGTTCGCTGTCGCAAAGCCTCTGGAGCGTCTGTACTCCGTGTCCAGCTCGCGGCACCTTCGGTGTTCCGAGCGACGATCATTCGCGTTCGATGGTCGAACATCAGCGCCTCACCGGAACTGGTGTCCACTTTCAACCATTTCATGCCGGCTGGCGGGTTGGCAGGAGTGCCTAGCGGAATAGCGATTTCATCCATGGTTCTGAGGGCGCGTTCTATCTCTGGAACGGTGTGGATCCGTGCCGTGTTGTTGGCATTGAGCGAGCCGATGTAGACCGTCTTCAGTTCATCATCCAGGTTTCCCGGTGAGGGGTTGGCCTTGCGCAAAACCAGAGGGTCGGCAAAAACCTGCCCCGGCAGGCGCTCGGTGACATAGAAATCTCCGGCGCCGAGTCGAGTGAACACGTAGTGTTTCGAGTCGTCCTTTGCGGGAACAATGATCGCCCCCACTTCGAGCGTGTCGAATTTCTTGGGGTCGTTGTAGGGCAGGCGAACCTTGATGCGTGCATAGATTCCCTTTTGAAACTCCAAAGAGGCATTGAGCTGCTTGTAGGTACTGACGGCGCTTGTCAGCAACGGCTGCGATCGAATGGCTGGCGTATAAATCGTATCGCCGAACCATTGCGCCCACCCTTTGTCCGTGTCCTGACTGTTCAGCGGCGGAGTCGGCGCAGGTGTTCGCGTGACATAACTCGTCGCGCATACATCGCTGCCCGGCGCACGCCGCATCCGGCAAGGAATGGATTTGAACATCGATTTTTCATCGATCAGATCAGCGCGACGCAACTGATGGCCGTCCAGCCTGTAGGGGATGTCATCGATCAGCATCGTAGTACGGCCATCGACTTCAAGGATTTCCCGAAGGTGGGTGTGTTCAGGCACCTCGGCGAGGACATGGGAGTCAGTCTGTGCAAGGGTCGTGAACGTTGAGCGACCTTGACTGAAGTTGTTCCGATGGCTGGACAGTCGCGGGCCATAGGGCAAGGACGTTGCCGGGTCGATGAGGTGGAACCGTCCGGGGTCGGTCAGGCTCGTATTTCGCACCGGTACGTCATCGACCCCTTTGACGGTTGCCAGTCGATCAGCATCGGTCAATGGTTTCCATTGTCCTGGATTGATGTGCTGGGGCAAGTTGTGGACCAGTCGGTAGCTTTCAGCATGACCCGTAAGCTTGTTTATCCCACCCACAGTCAGACGACCCATCCCAAGCAGCCCTCGGCGAACACCGCTGACAGTCGACTTCAGCAACGTTGGAATGCCGCTCAACGGGTTCAGATTGCTCACCGTAGCGGTCAGGAGTTTGCGAGTCAGCGTCGCAAAGGAAGGCAGGCTCGCTTTGACGGCCATGCGAGAGGCTGTGTTCGCGACACGGATCAACCGTACCGTTCCCGAAATGAATTTCCCGACGGGGAAAAGAAATGAAGCGAGATCCAGCAGGAAGCCACCTGCGCCCATGGCTTTTTGAGTCGTATCGTCCGAAAGGAGGTCTTCGATACTGCCCCAGAACGGTACGAATCCTTTGACGATGGCCTTGAAGGTGTTCAGCCGCTGCTCGGATTTCGCACGGGTGACATCGAAAACGGTCTCGCCACGAGCCTGGATACGCAAATGCTCTTCATCGACGTAGAGGTATGTCCGGGCGATGAATTCGGCCAGTGTTTCAAGCCGAGAGGTTGGAGGGATGGAGTTGTCGAGGGAGGCTGTAACCCCAGGCAGTTTGCCTTTCGAGTCGAGGAACCCTATGAAATACTGCTGCTCTTCAGGAGGCTTGCCGTGCAGATGAGCCGCCCAGTCGAGCAGCAGGCTGGTGGCCAGATCCCTTTCCGGGTCATAGGTTTGCCCGGGAATCGAGGCATGCAAGGGGAACTCGGTGCGTTCGCCCCCGATGTATGAAAATCGCAGTCCGGTCCGGCGGCGAATGACCCCGGCACTGGGAATGAGTTCGTAGTAAGCGATGTCATCGCCGTTGGTGACTTGCAGGACAAACCCTTTTCTCGCCCTGACAGGTTCGAACCTGTCATCGTTTCGGGCTTTATGGCGGAGGCCGAGCAAGTTGATGGCGCCTCTCTCGATCATTCGGCGTTCGGCCAGTGGCAGGGTGCTCAACAGACTCAGAATCAAGGTCTGGTAAGCCGATCTGAGGGTCGCGAGGTGGCTGCTGAACGCGGTCTCAAATCGAGCATTGATGTCCGGCAGAAACTTGCCTGCCCAACTTTTGTAAGCGCCTTCTTCAGCCCGGTCAAAACCGCCCCATTCATTCTCCCGCTCTGCGCGCAGAATTCGCTGTTCATCAAGTCTGAGAGCTGTGGTAGAGCGCGTCACGCCATCGAACATGGACACGATCCACCTCTTCCCGCCATCAAGTTGCCCGTCTGCATAGAGATCCAGAAACTCGTAGCCTCTAAGTCTCAAGTCAGGTGTGGATTTGAAGCCGCTGTAGGAAGATTTAGCGTCCAGCAACGTGTAGCCCTGTCGAGTGAAAGAATGACTTCTGAACAAATTAAACAGGACCTGTCTGGCCATCTGCATTCTTTCCGGCGGACGAAGTTCGAGAGACTGTATCGCTTTGTTTAGGCTTTCATTCTGGCTTTCAAGCGCTGCCAGTGCTTTCTTGATTTCCTCGTCGCTGTAATCGGATGCTGCTTTTGCCTGGACGATGCCCTGGCACACTGCCCAATCGAGTGTCGGGCCGATTCTCAGTCGCGTAATGGTCTCAATTTCTTCGGTCGAAGCATTGATGCTGCGTTCCAGCGGTAAATTGACAAGTTGTTGAAAGGAAAGCGGCTGCGCTCGATCAAGGCCGAACTCATCAGCCAGCAACACGCCGTGCATGAAATTGACCCAAACCACCGAACTTTTGTAGCGCAGATCGGGCGGAACATCTACGACCTGAAAGTCTTTCGACAGCTGCATTTGATAAAGACGAGCCAGCACTATCGATTCATTGGTGGTGGCGACTCTTTTGGTGTGTAGCAGGTGTCGGGCGAAATCGTCGCGTAGGGTCTGATAGTTTTTGCCCTGATGCGCCGGATCCTGCCAATCGAACCCGGCGAGTCGAGACTCGTCCAGTGACGGGGCATGCAGGTAAAGGCATATGGCCTTGCACAACAACTGGTTGCGTACGGCGACCGAAGTCTGCTCGCCGGCAAGTGCGCCATACCACTTGAGTTTCGTCAGTAATCGATTGGCCAGCTCTTGTGCGGGGGCGGAGTTCAGGATTTGTTCAAGAAACACAGAAGGTGTTGCGCGAACTTCCTCGGCTGAAGGTGCAAACAGTACATCGGATCCCAGGCGGCGGATCAGCATGGGGCTGCCGGACATGAAACCATTGACGGTGTCGATGATTTGCACATTGACGATCTTTGCCTTGAACATCTCCAGTGTCATGGATGACATGGTATCGGGCGCCGAGCGTTGCAAGGCTTTGAAGCGCTTTTTGTCCCTCGCATCGGGTGGTATGAGGTTTTCGATATCCGGGCCGCTGGCCAGCCCCAGTGCCTGCCGGGCACGAAGTTCTCTGGCGTTGGATGTTGTGGTTGAGTCGGTCGTCATGTCTGTCATGTCGCATTCCTGTGCAGGTTCCAGTTACGGATACGGGAGTGCGCAGTAAAACGATCCGCAGCCCTTTGCCG
This sequence comes from Pseudomonas sp. KCJK9016, assembly GCF_046231795.1. Lineage (NCBI taxonomy): Bacteria > Pseudomonadati > Pseudomonadota > Gammaproteobacteria > Pseudomonadales > Pseudomonadaceae > Pseudomonas > Pseudomonas sp. KCJK9016. The sequence goes on from NZ_JBJJMM010000006.1 coordinate 63,961, forward strand.
GCGTTATATATCTACACCTCACGGTTGTGCTGCACAGAGGCCGATCCGCCGCTTGCCGGAACCGGCAAGGCCTCCTAGTCTTGGGGAGATGCTCGCAAAGAGATGGACGATCAAGCAGTGCTCATGCAAGGAATACCATGAAGCAAAAGCGGACTCTCGGAACGCCTCGGTTGCTGGGCATCGTCTGGCCATTTATTGCCGTCGTGCTGTTTCAGGCGTTGCTGGGGGGCGTGAGTCTTTATGTCCTGTCAGCCGTTCGGGGCTATGTGGCGGGCGAGAGCCTCTGGTCCAAGGGCCAGAAGGACGCCATCTATTACCTCAATCTGTATGCCGACAGTCGTGACGAGGCGATCTATCTCAAATATCAGGGCGCAATTGCCGTGCCTCAGGGCGGCCACCAGTTGCGTCTCGCGCTGGACCGACAGCCGCCCGATCTGCAGGCGGCTCGCGAGGGCATTCTCAAGGGCGGCAACCATCCGGACGACGTCTCCAGCCTGATCTGGTTGTACCTCAATTTCCGTCATTTCAGTTATCTGGAAACCGCCATTGACCGCTGGACGCTGGGCGACGCCTATCTGGTGGAGCTCGACGACGTGGCGCAGGAGATGCATCGGCGTATCACCGCCGACGCCGCCACCGATGCGGATATCCGGCGCTGGAAGGACCGGATCTTTGCGATAAACGATGGCGTGACACCGGCGGCAAAGGCCTTCAGCGATGCCCTGGGCGAAGGCTCACGGGTCATACTGCGCCTGCTGCTGTTCACCAACTTCGCCACGGCGTTGGGCCTGATCGTGCTGGCGCTGCTGCGAACCCGCAAACTGCTCAAGCAGCGGCATGCCTTTGCCGAGGCCCTGCAACTGGAAAAGGACCGGGCCCACATCACCTTGCAGTCGATTGGCGACGGGGTGATCACTACCGATGTCAGCGGCGCCATCGAATACATGAACCCTGCCGCCGAAGCCTTGACGCACTGGAAAGCCGAGCAGGCGGCCGGGCTGCCATTGGCGGCGCTGTTCAATCTTCTGGACGACAATGCGCAGACCGAAGGGCAGACCCTGATCGAGCATATTCTCAGCGGTCGACTCATTGGCGGCAGCGAACATTCCAAACTGATTCAGCGTCTGGATGGGAGCACCGTATCGGTGACACTGGTGGGAGCACCGATCCGCAATGCCGACAAGGTCAGCGGTACGGTGTTGGTACTGCATGACATGACCCAGGAGCGGCAATACATCGCCAATCTGTCGTGGCAGGCGACCCATGATGCGCTGACCGGCCTGGCCAACCGCCGCGAATTTGAATATCGCCTCGAACAGGCCTTGCACAATCTTGCCCGGCAGCCCGGCCGACATGCGCTGATGTTCCTCGATCTGGATCAGTTCAAGCTGGTCAACGATACCTGCGGACATGCCGCAGGTGACGAGTTGCTGCGTCATATCTGCGCCTTGCTGCAGTCAGGTCTGCGGGAAGGGGACACGCTGGCTCGGCTGGGAGGCGACGAGTTCGGCATCCTGCTGGAAAACTGTGCGCCGGAAGCGGCCGAGAAAATCGCCGAAGGGCTGCGTCAGACGGTGCAGAACCTGCATTTCGTCTGGAAAGGGCGGCCGTTCCTGACCACCGTCAGTATTGGTCTGGTGCATGTCGCCCAGACTCCGACCACGTTGGAAGCCTCGCTGCGGGCGGCCGACATGGCCTGCTACATGGCCAAGGAAAAAGGCCGCAACCGGGTGCAGGTCTACCATGCCGACGATTCGGAACTGTCTTTGCGCTTTGGCGAGATGGCCTGGGTGCAACGTCTGCACATGGCTCTGGAGGAAAACCGCTTTTGTCTCTATGCCCAGGAAATCGCCCCGCTGGGCTCGGCTGTCGGCGGTACCGGCGGGCACATCGAGATCCTCCTGCGTCTGCACGATGAAGCGGGGCGGATGATACTTCCGGACAGTTTCATACCGGCGGCCGAGCGCTACGGTTTGATGACATCGCTGGATCGCTGGGTCGTGCAGAATGTATTCAGGGTCATTGCTCAATGTATTAACGACAAGTGCGAACAACCTTTGGCAATGTGTGCGATTAATCTTTCAGGCATTACTATCGGAGATGACGCCTTCTTGCACTTTCTTCGAGAGCAATTTGATAACTATGGCGTTCCGCCTGAAATGATTTGTTTTGAAATTACAGAAACCAGCGCCATTGCAAATTTAGGTAGTGCGATCCGATTTATCAATGAACTCAAAGGCTTGGGTTGTTATTTCTCGCTTGATGATTTTTGCGCCGGAATGTCTTCATTCGCTTATCTGAAACATTTGCCTGTAGACTTCCTGAAGATCGACGGGAGTTTCGTAAAGGATATGCTGGACGACCCGATTAACCGCGCCATGGTCGAAGTGATCAATCACATCGGGCATGTCATGGGTAAGCAGACAATTGCCGAGTTTGTAGAAACAGCGCAGATCGAGCAGGCATTGCTTGAAATTGGTGTGGATTACGCTCAGGGTTATGTCATCGAACGCCCGCAATTGTTTAACTGTGACAGTCTGCAAAGTCGGCCCGCCAGACCGCAGCCGCTGTTGTTCAAGGCGCCTGGCACGTTCCGTTGAAATCTCTCGCCGATCCTTACAATCACAAATCAAAAGGAGCCGAACAGTGATCGACACATTCAACCGAACCGGACCACTCATGGAAGCTGCAAGTTATCCTGCCTGGGCACAACAGTTGATCCAGGACTGCAGCGAGAGCAAACGCCGGGTTGTCGAACATGAACTTTACCTGCGCATGCGTGATAACAAGCTCAGCGCCAGAACCATGCGTCAGTACCTGATCGGGGGCTGGCCCGTGGTTGAGCAATTTGCGCTGTACATGGCGCAGAATCTCACCAAGACCAAATTCGCCCGCCACCCCGGGGAAGACATGGCGCGGCGCTGGCTGATGCGCAACATCCGCGTCGAACTCAACCATGCCGACTACTGGCTGAACTGGAGTCGTGCCCACGGTGTAAGCCTGGAAGACCTGCAGGCTCAGCAGGTACCGCCGGAACTGCATGCCCTGAGTCACTGGTGCTGGCACACCAGTTCGGCGGATTCGCTGATCGTCGCCATCGCCGCCACCAACTATGCAATCGAAGGCGCGACCGGGGAGTGGTCGGCGCTGGTCTGCTCGACCGGTGTATACGCCGCCGCGTTCCCGGAAGAAGACCGCAAGCGGGCGATGAAGTGGCTGAAGATGCACGCCCAGTATGATGATGCTCATCCCTGGGAGGCGTTGGAAATCATCTGCACCCTGGCGGGGACGAACCCGAGTCGGGCACTGCAGACGGAGCTGCGCCAGGCCATCTGCAAGAGCTATGACTACATGTACCTGTTCCTCGAACGCTGCATGCAACTGGAGCTGGCGGAGCGGGTGATGGCCGGTCGCGAGCGGCGGGCTCTGGTCGAAAGCTAGTTTCGGCAACACCCATACAAAACGGGAGTCCCATGGACTCCCGTTTTTTTGTCTGTCGAACGGTTTTTCTAGCCGGCCATTGTCAGGCGGTTGCGCCCTTCACGCTTGGCCACATACAACGCGCTGTCGGCGCGACGCAGCAGACTGTCGGCCGATTCGCCCGGCAGCAGGGTGGCGCAGCCGAGGCTCACGGTCAGCTCGATCAATTGGCCGTCGGCATAATAGTCCTGAGCCTGCGTTGCATAACGCAGACGCTCGCCGACCATCGCTGCGGCTTCGCGACCGGTGTTGGACAACAGAATCAGAAACTCTTCCCCGCCGTAACGGAACACCATGTCGACGTTGCGCAACTGGTCTTTGATCGATGCCGCAACGGCTTTGAGCACCTCATCGCCGGCGCTGTGACCATGATGGTCATTGATCTGCTTGAAGTGGTCGATATCGAGCATCAGCAACGACAAGGGCTGCAGATGACGCCGGGACATCTCGATCTCCCGTTGCAGGGTCTGCTCCATGGCGATGCGGTTACCGGTGCCGGTCAGCGGATCGCGCAGGGCCGTTTGCGTGGCGACGCGATAGAGCAGAGCGTTGCGCATCGGATACAGCAGGGACGACAGGAGCGATTCGAAATTGCCCAGTTCGTGCTCACTGAACCGTTGATTGCGGCGGAACACCAGCTCACCCATATGCTCGCCTTCGTGGCTGAGGCTGTAACTGACGGAGTGGTGGCCGCGAGCACCAAACTCCAGGCGCAAGTCGCTGCCATTGTGCACGTAGGTCATGGCGTCCAGCGGCACCAGACGCTGAACTTCACGGAAGAACAGACCGAGGATACGTTGAGGTTCGAGGCTGGTTTGCAGTTGCAGGCTCATTTGCTGGCGCAATTGCGACAGGCTGACAGGTCGCTGCAACAGCGGAGGCAGCTGACCGAAGCCCAGGCGTTGCAATTTGGCACTGTCGAAGTCAATTGCAGTGGTCTGGGTAGGTGATTTCATATGGCGTGAGCCCCTAAGCAGTAAGTCTGTCTTACAGGCTGGGTGAGAGCGGCTATGGGCGGCGCGTCATACTGATCCATCAGTCCCGTAGGACATTTGGGGTAAGTTTAGTCTGCCCGATGACAATTAGTCAGCTATCGAAATCAGGCCTTGCCCGAGTGCCTTCAACCGGCGTGCTTTGAGGGAATGTAGAGCGAAAGTCGTGTCATTCAGTTCAGGATTTATCAAAGCCTTTGTGAATCAAAGAGTTGTAATCGGGATGCTGGAAGGGGCGATGGTTATTTGACTGAAAACGGCCTGCGCAAAGCGGCAAATGTATGCCGTGACGGGAACCCGCCACGGCCACAAAAGCGACGTATGGCATTACTGGGCGTTGAACGCCTGGCCATTGATGCCCGCGCTGTCGGGGCCCATCAGGTACAGATAGACCGGCATGATCTCTTCCGGAGTCGGGTTGTTCAGCGGATTTTCCCCCGGGTATGCCTGGGCGCGCATGCTGGTGCGGGTACCGCCCGGGTTGATGCTGTTGGAGCGTACCGGCGCCACGCCGTCGACTTCGTCGGCCAGCGTCTGCATCAGGCCTTCGGTGGCGAACTTCGACACGCCATAGGCACCCCAGTAAGCGCGGCCCTTGCGGCCAACGCTGCTGGAGGTGAACACCACCGAGGCATCCTGCGACAGTTTGAGCAGTGGCAGCAGGGTGCTGGTCAGCATGAACATCGCGTTGACGTTGACTTGCATGACGCGCATGAAGTTTTCACCGGACAATTGCTCGATCGGCGTGCGTGGACCAATGATCGAAGCATTGTGCAGCAGGCCGTCGAGGTGGCCGAATTCGGTTTCGATCATCGCCGCCAGCTCATCGTATTGATGGGGCAGGGCGGTTTCGAGGTTGAACGGGATCACGGCAGGCTGCGGATGTCCGGCTGCTTCGATCTCGTCATAGACCTGGGTCAGATTGGCTTCGGTCTTGCCCAGCAACAGCACGGTTGCGCCGTGGGCTGCGTAGGTTTTCGCTGCAGCGGCGCCGATGCCGCGGCCGGCGCCGGTGACCAGAATCACCCGATCCTTGAGCAATTCGGGGCGAGCGGTGTAATCAAACATAAAAAACCTCTAATCCGTTAACTTCCGGTCATTCCCGTGCATTGCCCGGGAATGCGGCCATGACCGCTCTGCATTGCGGGTCAGCAACTGCAGAGTGCGTTATCCAGTACCTTGCGCAACTCCAGCGGGTGATCCACCACCACGTCCGCGCCCCAATGCCGCGGGTTGTCGTCCGGATGGATATAGCCGTAAGTCACGGCGACAGTCCGGGTGCCGGCGTCACGGCCGGCCTCGATATCGCGCAGATCATCGCCGATAAACAGTACGGTCGACGGGTCCAGATCAAGCATCTTGCAGGCAAGGTTCAGCATTTCGGGGTCCGGTTTGCTGTTCTTGACATGATCCGGGCAGATCAGTAAAGACGAGCGCTCGGCCAGCCCCAGTTGCTGCATGATCGGCTCGGCGAAGCGCAGCGGCTTGTTGGTGACCACGCCCCAGACCAGATTGGTTTTCTCGATGTCAGCCAGCAGTTCGGCCATGCCGTCGAACAGCTTGCTGTGAACCGCGCAACCGGCGAGGTAGCGTTCGAGGAATTCGAGGCGCAATGGCTCGAAGCCCGGTGATTCCGGGTCCATCGAAAAGGTCACCGCAACCATGGCTCTGGCGCCGCCGGAGATTTCGTCGCGGATGTGTTTGTCGTTCATGGGCGGCAAGCCGCGATCCGCGCGCATCGCCTGGCAAATGGCGATGAAGTCCGGCGCGGTGTCGAGCAGAGTGCCGTCCATGTCGAAAAGGACTGCTCTGATGGCCATCGGCTTATTCCTCGCGCAGGGTCTGGATCATGTAGTTGACGTCAACGTCCGCCGACAGCTTGTAGTGCTTGGTCAGCGGGTTGTAGGTCAGACCGATGATGTCCTTTACGGTCAGGCCGGCCATGCGGCTCCAGGCGCCCAGCTCGGACGGGCGGATGAATTTCTTGAAGTCATGGGTGCCGCGCGGCAGCAGCTTCATGATGTATTCGGCGCCGACGATGGCGAACAGGTAGGCCTTCGGGTTGCGGTTGATGGTGGAGAAGAACACCTGGCCGCCGGGCTTGACCATACGGAAGCAGGAGCGGATCACCGAGGATGGATCCGGTACGTGTTCGAGCATTTCCAGGCAGGTGACCACGTCGAACTGCTCGGGCATTTCCTCTGCCAGGGCTTCGGCGGTGATTTGTCGGTATTCGACGTTCACGCCGGATTCCAGCTGATGCAGCTGTGCGACCGCCAGCGGCGCTTCGCCCATGTCGATGCCGGTCACGGTTGCGCCGCGCTGGGCCATGGCTTCGCTGAGGATGCCGCCTCCGCAACCGACGTCGAGGACCTTCTTGCCGGCCAGATTGACGCGCTCATCAATCCAGTTGACCCGCAGCGGGTTGATGTCGTGCAGCGGTTTGAACTCGCTTTCACGATCCCACCAGCGATGGGCCAGTGCTTCGAATTTGGCGATTTCGGCGTGGTCGACGTTGCTCATGATTCAATCCTCGAAAAACTTGAAAAAGGCTGTAACCCCGGCGTTTGTCCCGGGGTTGTTACGATTCGGTGTGGCCGCTGATGCGCCGGCCCCAGGCCCGGGCGGTTTCGCCGAGCTGCTGTTCGTCCAGGCGCGTCAGGCGGCGGTCATCGAGCAACTGCTTGCCGGCGACCCACAGGTGTTTCACGCAGTCCCGCCCAGTGGCGTAAACAAGTTGCGAGACCGGGTCATAGACTGGTTGCTGGGCCAGCCCGGAAAGGTCGAACGCGACCATGTCCGCGGCCTTGCCGAGTTCCAGGGAGCCGGTTTCGGCTTCGATTCCCAAGGCCCGCGCACCGTTCAGCGTGGCCATGCGCAGCGCCCGATGGGCATCGAGCGCTGTGGCCGAGCCGGCGACAGCCTTGGCCAGCAATGCTGCGGTGCGGGTTTCGCCCAGCAGGTCGAGGTCATTGTTGCTGGCCGCGCCATCGGTCCCGACCGCGACGTTGACCCCGGCCTGCCACAGGCGCTCCACCGGGCAGAAGCCGCTGGCCAGTTTCAGGTTCGACTCCGGACAATGGATCACGCTGGTGTTGCTTTCTACCAGCAACGCCAGGTCCTCATCGCTGATCTGTGTCATGTGCACGGCCTGGAAGCGCGGGCCGAGCAGGCCCAGACGGTCGAGGCGGGCCAGTGGCCGTTCGCCGCGCTGTTCGAGCGCTTGCTGCACTTCGAAGGCGGTTTCGTGGACATGCATGTGGATCGAGGCGTCCAGCTCTTCGGCGATCACGCGGATTTTTTCCAGGTTCTCGTCGCCCACGGTGTAGGGTGCATGAGGGCCGAAGGTGATCTTGATGCGATCGTGATGCTTCAGGTCGCCGAACAGCTCGACGCCCTGACGAATGGCTTCATCGGCGCTGGCCGCGCCCGGGATCGGGAAATCGAGGATCGGAATGGCGATCTGTGCGCGGATTCCGCTGTTGTGGACGCGCTCAGAGGCAACCTTCGGGAAGAAGTACATGTCCGAGAAACAGGTGATACCGCCTTTTATCTGCTCGGCGATGGCCAGGTCGGTACCGTCACGCACGAAGGCTTCATCGACCCATTTGCCTTCGGCCGGCCAGATGTGGTTTTCCAGCCAGGTCATCAGCGGCAGATCGTCGGCCAGACCGCGAAACAGGGTCATGGCCGCGTGTCCATGGGCGTTGATCAGGCCGGGTGCGAGCAATACGTCCGGCAGTTCGCGGGTTTCGGAGGCATTGCACTTCAAGGCTTCGGCGCGCGGGCCGATGAACACGATGCGACCGTCGCGGATGCCCAGGCCATGCTCTTTGAGCACTACGCCTGCCGGTTCGACGGGGACCAGCCAGGTCGGCAGCAATAATAAGTCGAGCGCAATGGCAGGTTTCGGCATCGAGGGTCGGTTCCAGTGCTTTTGTAAAGGATGGCGAAGTATACCCGAGCGTCTTCGCGGGGGGATCGCTATAATCGGCGGCTTTTGTTCATGAGTGCGGGGTGAGGGATGCGCGATCGACTGTTGGCTGCGGAGAAAGTGAAAGCCATCGATTGGCGAGATGGCGCGCTCTACCTGCTGGATCAGCGCGTTTTGCCGTTCGAGGAAAACTGGATCGCCTACACCAGCGCCGCCGGCGTGGCCGAAGCGATTCGCTCGATGGTGGTGCGCGGTGCGCCAGCCATTGGTATCAGTGCCGCCTACGGCATCGTGCTGGCGGCCCATGCCCGGATCGCCGAAGGTGGCGACTGGTATGCCGCGCTGGAAGAGGATTTCATGCTGTTGGCCGATTCCCGCCCGACGGCGGTCAACCTGTTCTGGGCATTGAACCGCATGCACGACCGGCTGGATCGCCTGAAAGACAACACCGATCCGCTGGTGGCGCTCGAGGCTGAAGCCATTGCTATTCATGAAAGCGATCGCGAAGCCAACCTGACCATGGCGCAGCTCGGCGTCGACCTGATCCGCAAGCATCAGGGCAATGCCCAGGCGATTCTCACGCATTGCAACACCGGCGCCCTGGCGACCGGCGGTTTCGGTACGGCGCTCGGCGTGATTCGCGCCGCATTCATCGAAGGCATGGTGGAGCGCGTTTATGCCGACGAAACCCGTCCGTGGCTGCAAGGCTCGCGTCTGACGGCGTGGGAGCTGGCCAACGAAGGCATTCCGGTGACCCTCAATGCCGATTCCGCCGCCGCGCATATCATGAAAACCAAAGGCGTGACCTGGGTGATCGTCGGTGCGGACCGGATTACCGCCAATGGCGACGTGGCGAACAAGATCGGTACCTATCAACTGGCGGTCAACGCCATGCACCATGGCGTGCGCTTCATGGTGGTGGCGCCGAGTTCGACCATCGACATGAATCTGGCCAGCGGTGATGACATTCCGATCGAGGAACGCGATGGCGCCGAGCTGCTGGAAGTCGGCGGCAAACGTGTCGGGGCGGATGTCGAGGCGTTCAACCCGGTGTTCGACGTGACCCCGGCAGACCTGATCGACGCGATCGTTACCGAGAAAGGCATCGTCGAGCGCCCGGATACCGCGAAAATGGCCCAATTGATGTGCCGCAAGCGCTTGCATTGATTGGCTTGATATCCGGGTTGTCCCCTTCGCGAGCCTGCTCGCGAAGCGGCGCTTGAAGTCAATAAACATCCCCAAACCCAACCCGATTTCAGCATTCAAAGAAGCTCAGAGCCTCTCTCGTCCCCTTCAAGCCTGTCATCGGTCATCTAACTATGCTCCATGCGCATCTGGGGGATAGGTGCGTGGCGGCTGTTGTGATAACATCCGGCGTTTTCCGAGGCAGCCCCGCGGGGTTGTCTTCACTGCGCAAATCCATGGTTCAACTTGTTGATTTGTCGTAAGTCGCGGCATGGCACTCGGCCGGCCCCGACGAGCTTCGTTCATCCCATATGGATATGACGAAGTTTCACCAGAAAAAGGAATCAGGCTTCTCATGGGCGAACTGGCCAAAGAAATCCTCCCGGTCAATATCGAAGACGAGCTGAAACAGTCCTATCTCGACTACGCGATGAGCGTGATCGTCGGCCGTGCACTGCCGGATGCGCGTGATGGCTTGAAGCCTGTGCACCGTCGCGTACTGTTCGCGATGAGCGAGCTGGGCAACGACTTCAACAAGCCGTACAAGAAGTCTGCCCGTGTCGTCGGTGACGTGATCGGTAAGTATCACCCGCACGGTGATACCGCGGTGTACGACACCATCGTCCGCATGGCCCAGCCATTCTCGCTGCGCTACCTGCTGGTGGACGGTCAGGGCAACTTCGGTTCGGTGGACGGCGACAACGCCGCGGCCATGCGATACACCGAAGTGCGCATGACCAAGCTGGCGCACGAGCTGCTGGCCGACCTGCACAAGGAAACCGTGGACTGGGTGCCGAACTACGACGGCACCGAACTGATCCCGGCAGTCATGCCGACCCGCGTGCCGAACCTGTTGGTCAATGGTTCCAGCGGTATCGCCGTCGGTATGGCGACCAACATTCCGCCACACAACCTCGGTGAAGTCATCGACGGTTGCCTGGCGCTGATCGACAATCCCGAGCTGACCGTCGACGAGCTGATGCAGCACATCCCCGGTCCGGACTTCCCGACGGCGGGGATCATCAACGGTCGCGCCGGCATCATCGAAGCCTATCGCACCGGTCGTGGCCGCATTTACATGCGTGCCCGTTCGATCATCGAGGACATCGACAAGGTCGGTGGCCGTCAGCAGATCGTCATCACCGAACTGCCTTATCAGCTGAACAAGGCGCGTCTGATCGAGAAGATCGCCGAGCTGGTGAAAGAGAAGAAACTCGAAGGCATCACCGAACTGCGCGACGAGTCCGACAAGGACGGTATGCGCGTGGTGATCGAATTGCGTCGCGGCGAAGTGCCTGAGGTGATCCTCAACAACCTCTACGCGCAGACCCAGCTGCAATCGGTATTCGGCATCAACATCGTTGCGCTGATCGATGGCCGTCCGCGGATCCTGAACCTCAAGGATCTGTTGGAAGCCTTCGTCCGTCACCGTCGCGAAGTCGTTACCCGCCGCACCGTGTTCGAACTGCGAAAGGCCCGCGAGCGTGGTCACATCCTCGAAGGTCAGGCCGTTGCCCTGTCGAACATCGACCCGGTCATCGCTCTGATCAAGGCTTCGCCGACCCCGTCGGAAGCCAAGGAAGCGCTGGTCAGCACGCCGTGGGAATCCAGTGCGGTGATGACCATGGTCGAGCGCGCCGGGGCCGATTCGTGCCGTCCGGAAAACCTCGATCCTCAATATGGTCTGCGCGACGGCAAGTACTTCCTGTCGCCGGAACAGGCACAAGCCATTCTGGAACTGCGTCTGCACCGCCTGACCGGTCTGGAGCACGAAAAGCTGCTGGCCGAGTATCAAGAGATCCTCAACCAGATCGGCGAGCTGATCCGCATCCTCAACAGCGCCACGCGCCTGATGGAAGTGATTCGCGAAGAGCTGGAAGTGATCCGCGCCGAATACGGCGACGTGCGTCGTACCGAGATCCTCGATGCCCGTCTCGACCTGACCCTGGGCGACATGATCCCGGAAGAAGAGCGTGTCGTGACCATTTCCCACGGTGGTTATGCCAAGACCCAGCCGCTGGCCGCGTACCAGGCCCAGCGTCGTGGCGGTAAAGGCAAGTCGGCGACCGGCGTGAAGGATGAGGACTACATCGCTCACCTGCTGGTTGCCAACAGTCACACCACGCTGCTGCTGTTTTCCAGCAAGGGCAAGGTGTACTGGCTCAAGACCTACGAAATTCCGGAAGCGTCCCGCGCCGCCCGTGGTCGTCCGCTGGTCAACCTGCTGCCGCTGGATGATGGCGAGTACATCACCACCATGCTGCCGGTCGAGGAATACACCGAAGGCCACTACATCTTCATGGCGACTGCCAACGGCACCGTGAAGAAGACGCCGCTGGAATCCTTCAGTCGTCAGCGCAGCGTCGGTCTGATCGCGCTGGAGCTGGATGAAGGCGACGTGCTGATTTCTGCTGCCATCACCGATGGCGAGCGCGAAGTGATGCTGTTCTCCGACGGCGGCAAGGTGACCCGTTTCAAGGAATCCGACGTTCGCGCCATGGGCCGTACCGCCCGCGGTGTGCGCGGCATGCGTCTGCCGGAAGGTCAGAAGCTGATTTCGATGCTGATCCCGGAAGAAGGCAGCCAGATTCTCACTGCTTCCGAGCGTGGTTACGGCAAGCGCACCGCGATCACCGAGTTCCCCGAGTACAAGCGTGGCGGCCAGGGCGTGATCGCCATGGTCAGCAACGAGCGTAACGGTCGTCTGGTCGGCGCGGTTCAGGTGCTCGATGGCGAGGAAATCATGCTGATTTCCGACCAGGGTACGCTGGTGCGTACCCGTGTCGACGAAGTCTCGAGCCTGGGGCGCAACACCCAGGGCGTGACCCTGATCAAACTGGCCAAGGATGAAACCCTGGTCGGCCTGGAGCGAGTCCAGGAGCCGTCGGAAGTCGAAGGTGACGAGCTTGAAGGTGAAGAGGGTGTCGAGCTGGAAGAAGGCGTGACCGGCGCCGAACCGGACGATGCGGTCGACAACCTGCAGGCGGACGCCGCAGACGAAGAAGAGTCGCAAGACTAACCCAATCGTAGCAGGGCAGAGTGTTTGCTCTGTCCGCTACCGTGATTGCAAAGCGAGAGTGGATGTGAGCAAACGAGCCTTTAACTTCTGCGCAGGTCCCGCTGCGCTGCCTGAAGCTGTCCTGTTGCGTGCCCAGTCCGAGATGCTCGACTGGCACGGCAAGGGTCTGTCGGTCATGGAAATGAGCCATCGTAGCGACGACTACGTGGCCATCGCCGAGAAGGCCGAACAGGACCTGCGTGACTTGCTGTCCATCCCCTCCAACTACAAAGTGCTGTTCCTGCAGGGCGGCGCGAGCCAGCAGTTCGCCGAGATTCCGCTGAACCTGCTGCCCGAGAACGGCACTGCCGACTATGTCGAAACCGGCATCTGGTCGAAGAAGGCCATCGAGGAAGCGCGTCGCTTCGGCACCATCAACGTTGCCGCCAGCGCCAAGCCTTACGATTACTTGGCCATTCCTGGTCAGAACGAGTGGCAGCTGACCCCGGGTGCGGCCTATCTGCACTATGCGTCCAACGAAACCATCGGCGGCCTGCAGTTCGACTGGGTTCCCGAGACCGGTGACGTTCCGCTGGTGGTCGACATGTCCTCCGATATTCTCTCGCGCCCGATCGATGTGTCGCAGTACGGCCTGATCTACGCCGGCGCGCAAAAGAACATCGGTCCGAGCGGTCTGGTGGTCGTGATCGTCCGTGAAGATCTGCTGGGTCGTGCCCGCAGCAGTTGCCCGACCATGCTCGACTACAAGATCTCGGCCGACAACGGTTCGATGTACAACACCCCGGCGACCTATTCCTGGTACCTCTCCGGCCTGGTTTTCGAATGGCTGAAGGAGCAGGGCGGCGTCGCTGCGATGGAGCTGCGCAACCAGGCGAAGAAAGATCGCCTGTACGGCTTCATCGACAGCAGCGATTTCTACACCAACCCGATCAGCGTCAACGCCCGTTCCTGGATGAACGTGCCGTTCAGACTGGCTGACGAACGTCTGGACAAGGCCTTCCTGGCCGGCGCCGATGCTCGAGGCCTGCTCAACCTCAAGGGTCATCGTTCGGTGGGCGGCATGCGCGCCTCGATCTACAACGCACTGGGTCTGGACGCTGTCGAAGCCCTGGTAGCCTACATGGCTGAATTCGAGAAGGAGCACGCCTGATGTCCGAACAGGAGCTCAAGGCGCTGCGTGTGCGCATCGACAACCTCGATGAAAAGATCCTCGAGCTGATCAGTGATCGCGCGCGCTGCGCCGAAGAAGTCGCCCGGGTCAAGATGGCCAGCCTGGCCGAAGGTGAGCAGCCGGTGTTCTATCGTCCGGAGCGCGAGGCGCAGGTTCTCAAGCGCGTGATGGAACGCAACAAGGGGCCGCTCGGCAACGAAGAGATGGCGCGCTTGTTCCGCGAAATCATGTCTTCGTGCCTGGCCCTCGAAAATCCGCTGAAAGTGGCTTATCTCGGCCCGGAAGGTACCTTCACCCAGGCGGCGGCCATGAAGCACTTCGGTCACGCCGTGATCAGCAAGCCGATGGCGGCGATCGACGAAGTGTTCCGCGAAGTGGCGGCAGGCGCGGTGAATTTCGGCGTGGTGCCGGTGGAGAACTCCACCGAGGGCGCGGTCAACCACACTCTCGACAGCTTCCTCGAGCACGACATGGTGATCTGCGGCGAAGTCGAGCTGCGGATTCACCATCACCTGCTGGTGGGCGAAAACACCAAGACCGACAGCATCAGCCGCATCTATTCTCACGCCCAGTCGCTGGCCCAGTGCCGCAAATGGCTGGACGCCCATTACCCGAACGTCGAGCGTGTGGCGGTGTCCAGCAACGCCGAAGCGGCCAAGCGGGTCAAGGGCGAGTGGAACTCGGCGGCGATCGCCGGTGACATGGCGGCCGGTCTGTATGGCCTGACGCGCCTGGCCGAGAAGATCGAGGACCGTCCGGACAACTCCACGCGCTTCCTGATGATCGGTAACCAGGAAGTGCCGCCGACCGGTGACGACAAGACCTCGATCATCGTGTCCATGAGCAACAAGCCTGGCGCGCTCCACGAACTGCTGGTGCCGTTCCATGACAACGGAATCGACCTGACCCGGATCGAAACCCGTCCGTCGCGCAGTGGTAAATGGACCTACGTGTTCTTCATCGACTTCGTCGGTCATCACCGTGATCCGCTGATCAAAGGTGTACTGGAAAAGATCAGTCAGGAAGCAGTAGCACTCAAGGTGCTGGGTTCCTACCCGAAAGCGGTTCTTTAAGGGGTGGTAGCAATGAGTGGCAACTTCCTCGCTCTGGCGCAGCCGGGCGTGCAACAACTTTCGCCATACGTTCCGGGCAAGCCCGTGGACGAGCTGGCGCGCGAGCTGGATCTGGATCCGGCGAGCATTGTCAAACTGGCGAGCAACGAAAACCCGTTGGGCGCCAGCCCGAAAGCGCTGGCCGCGATCCGCGAGGCGCTGGACGAACTGACTCGCTATCCCGACGGCAATGGCTTTGCACTGAAATCCCTGCTGGCCGAGCAGTGCCGCGTGGAGCTGAACCAGGTGACCCTGGGCAACGGCTCCAACGACATTCTCGAGCTGGTGGCGCGGGCCTACCTGGCACCGGGCCTGAATGCGGTATTCAGCGAGCACGCGTTCGCGGTCTATCCGATCGCCACTCAGGCGGTCGGCGCTCAGGCCAAGGTTGTTCCGGCCAGGGAGTGGGGGCATGACCTGCCGGCGATGCTGGCGGCCATCGACGCCAGCACGCGCGTCGTGTTCATCGCCAACCCGAACAACCCGACGGGCACCTGGTTCGGCGCCGAGGCGCTGGACGAGTTCCTGCAGGACGTGCCGGCGCACGTGCTGGTGGTGCTGGATGAGGCCTACATCGAATACGCCGAAGGCAGCGATCTGCCGGATGGCCTGGATTTCCTCGCGGCTTACCCGAACCTGCTGGTCTCGCGCACCTTCTCCAAGGCCTACGGTCTGGCGGCGCTGCGCGTTGGCTACGGTTTGTCCACACCCGTGGTGGCGGATGTGCTGAACCGCGTACGTCAGCCGTTCAACGTCAACAGTCTCGCGCTGGCTGCTGCCTGTGCGGCGTTGAAGGATGAGGAATATTTGGCGCAGAGCCGTCAGCTCAACGAGTCCGGCATGCAACAGCTGGAAGCGGGTTTTCGCGAGCTGGGTCTGAGCTGGATTCCGTCCAAAGGCAACTTTATCTGCGTCGATCTCGGCCAGGTGGCGGCGCCGGTCTTTCAGGGCCTGCTGCGCGAAGGCGTGATCGTGCGTCCGGTGGCCAACTACGGCATGCCGAACCATCTGCGAGTGACCATTGGTCTGCCGGCGGAAAACAGCCGCTTCCTTGAAGCGCTGCGCAAGGTTCTGGCTCGTGGGTGATGTCACTGCGCTGCAATCTGCTGCACCTATGATCGGGCGCCTGGTGGTGGTCGGTCTGGGGTTGATCGGTGGTTCGTTTGCCAAAGGCTTGCGTGAAAGCGGTTTATGCCGCGAAGTGGTCGGGGTCGATCTCGACCCGCAATCGCGCAAGCTGGCGGTTGAGTTGGGTGTGGTGGATCGCTGTGAAGACGATCTGGTGACGGCTTGCCAGGGCGCGGACGTGATCCAGTTGGCGGTGCCGATCCTGGCCATGGAAAAAGTGCTGGCCCGTCTGGCTGGCATGGAACTGGGGCAGGCAATTCTGACGGATGTCGGCAGTGCCAAGGGCAATGTGGTGCGCGCAGCGACCGAGGCGTTTGGCGGCATGCCGGCGCGATTCGTGCCGGGGCATCCGATTGCCGGTTCCGAGCAGAGCGGGGTGGAAGCCTCCAATGCCGAGCTGTTCCGTCGTCACAAGGTGATTCTCACCCCGCTGGAGCAGACCGATCCGGCTGCCCTGGCGGTGGTTGATCGTCTGTGGCGAGAGCTGGGTGCCGATGTCGAGCACATGCAGGTCGGGCGTCACGACGAGGTGCTGGCCGCGACCAGTCATCTGCCGCACTTGCTGGCCTTCGGTCTGGTCGATTCATTGGCCAAGCGCAATGAAAATCTGGAGATCTTCCGTTACGCTGCGGGCGGTTTTCGCGATTTCACAAGAATCGCCGGAAGCGACCCGGTCATGTGGCATGACATCTTTCTCGCCAACCGTGAGGCTGTCCTGCGCACACTCGATACATTTCGCAGCGACCTCGACGCCTTGCGCGACGCGGTCGATGCAGGGGATGGGCATCAATTGTTGGGCGTCTTCACGCGCGCCCGGGTTGCCCGCGAGCATTTCAGTAAAATCCTGGCCCGCAGGGCCTATGTGGACGCTATGAATTCCAACGATCTGATCTTCCTGGCTCAACCTGGTGGCCGCCTGTCCGGTCGGATTCGCGTACCGGGTGACAAATCGATTTCCCACCGTTCGATCATGCTCGGCTCCCTGGCTGAAGGTGTCACCGAAGTCGAAGGCTTCCTTGAGGGCGAAGACGCTCTGGCGACCTTGCAGGCGTTCCGTGACATGGGCGTGGTCATCGAGGGGCCGCATCATGGCCGCGTGACCATTTACGGTGTCGGCCTGCATGGCCTCAAGCCTGCTCCGGGACCGATCTATCTGGGCAACTCCGGCACTTCGATGCGCCTGCTGTCCGGCCTGCTGGCCGCGCAGGACTTCGACAGTACACTGACCGGTGATGCTTCGCTGTCCAAGCGGCCGATGAATCGTGTGGCCAACCCTCTGCGAGAGATGGGCGCCGTGATCGAGACTGCTGCCGACGGCCGTCCACCGATGACCATTCGTGGCGGTCACAAACTCAAAGGCCTGACCTACACCATGCCGATGGCCAGTGCCCAGGTGAAATCCTGCCTGCTGCTGGCGGGTCTGTATGCCGAAGGCAAAACCACTGTCACCGAGCCGGCTCCGACTCGTGACCATACCGAGCGCATGCTGCGCGGCTTTGGCTATCCGGTCAGCGTCAACGGTGCAACGGCATCGGTCGAGTCCGGCGGCAAGCTGACCGCAACCCACATCGAAGTACCGGGCGATATCTCGTCGTCGGCGTTCTTCCTGGTGGCGGCGTCGATCGCCGAAGGGTCCGAACTGGTGCTCGAACACGTCGGCATCAACCCGACCCGTACTGGTGTGATCGACATTCTGCGTCTGATGGGCGCTGACATCACCCTGGAAAACCAGCGTGAAGTGGGTGGTGAGCCGGTTGCCGACTTGCGCGTACGAGCAGCTAAACTCAAGGGTATCGAGATTCCGGAGGCGCTGGTTCCTCTGGCCATCGACGAGTTCCCGGTGCTGTTCGTGGCGGCCGCATGTGCCGAAGGGCGCACTGTGCTGACCGGTGCCGAAGAGCTGCGGGTCAAGGAGTCGGATCGTATTCAGGTCATGGCGGACGGTTTGCTGGCGCTGGGTGTCAAGTGCGAGCCGACCCCGGACGGCATCATCATCGACGGCGGCCAGATCGGCGGCGGCGAAGTGCATGGTCATGGCGATCACCGTATCGCGATGGCTTTCAGCGTGGCCTCGTTGCGCGCCGCTGCGCCGATCCGTATTCATGATTGCGCCAACGTCGCGACATCGTTCCCGAACTTCCTGGCGCTGTGCGCGCAGGTCGGCATTCGTGTGGCGCAAGAGGCTCAGTCGTGAACAACATTGCTCCGGTCATTACCATCGATGGGCCAAGCGGCTCGGGCAAAGGCACCGTAGCCGGCATTCTGGCCAGGCGTCTGGGCTGGAACCTGCTGGATTCCGGTGCGCTGTATCGCCTGTTGGCGTTTGCTGCGCACAACCATGGTGTTGACCTGACCAATGAGGAATTGCTGAAAAAGCTCGCTGCCAATCTGGATGTGCAATTCATTGCGGCGACGGAAGGTCAGTTGCAGCGCATCATTCTTGAAGGTGACGAAGTCAGTGATGTCATTCGCACCGAAAGTGTCGGTTCGGGTGCTTCTCAAGTCGCCGCATTGCCGGCGGTGCGCGAAGCCCTGCTGCAGCGTCAGCGCGAATTCCAGGAAGCGCCGGGTCTGGTGGCTGACGGGCGTGACATGGGGACGGTGGTTTTTCCGAATGCACCCTTGAAGATATTTCTGACTGCGAGTGCCGAGGAGCGTGCGCGCCGTCGATATTTGCAGTTGAAGGGCAAGGTCGAGGGTGTTAGTCTGTCGAGTCTGCTAGATGAGATCCGTGCGCGCGATGAGCGCGATACCCAGCGAGCAGTGGCCCCGCTCAAGCCGGCGGCCGACGCGATACAGCTGGATTCCACGGAGTTGTCCATCGATCAGGTGCTTGAACGCATCATGAGCGAGATCGCCATTCGCGATATCGCCGGGTGACCAGGAAGGTCGCAGGGGACCAGTCATAGTCCTGCGGTGGCTTCCTTTAATTGAAACTGACCCGCATCGTCTGGGATGTGGAGATGGGCGTATTTTTCGCCCTAATCAACAGGAATTAAAATGAGCGAAAGCTTTGCGGAACTCTTTGAAGAAAGCCTGAAGACTCTGAACCTTCAGACAGGCTCCATCATCACCGGCGTTATCGTTGATATCGACCACAAAAATGGTTGGGTCACCGTTCACGCAGGCCTGAAGTCTGAAGCGCTCATCCCGCTTGAGCAGTTCTACAACGATGCTGGCGAGCTGACTGTAAATGTCGGTGACGAAGTTCACGTTGCTCTGGACTCGGTTGAAGACGGTTTTGGTGAAACCAAGCTGTCCCGTGAAAAAGCCAAGCGCGCTGAATGCTGGATTGTTCTGGAAGCAGCCTTCGCAGCCGAGGAAGTGGTCAAGGGCGTTATCAACGGTAAGGTTAAGGGCGGCTTCACTGTCGACGTTAACGGCATCCGTGCGTTCCTGCCAGGTTCCCTGGTTGACGTCCGTCCAGTGCGCGACACCACGCACCTGGAAGGCAAAGAGCTGGAATTCAAGGTCATCAAGCTGGACCAGAAGCGCAACAACGTTGTCGTTTCCCGTCGCAGCGTCCTGGAAGCCGAGAACTCCGCCGAGCGTGAAGCTCTGCTGGAATCCCTGCAGGAAGGCCAGCAAGTCAAAGGTATCGTCAAAAACCTCACCGACTACGGCGCATTCGTCGACCTGGGTGGCGTGGACGGCCTGCTGCACATCACCGACATGGCGTGGAAGCGCATCAAGCATCCTTCCGAAATCGTCAATGTTGGCGACGAGATCGACGTCAAGGTTCTGAAATACGATCGCGAGCGCAATCGTGTTTCCCTGGGCCTGAAGCAACTGGGCGAAGATCCATGGGTTGCTATCAAAGCCCGTTACCCAGAGAGCACTCGCGTTACCGCTCGTGTAACCAACCTGACCGACTACGGCTGCTTCGCTGAGCTGGAAGAAGGCGTTGAAGGTCTGGTACACGTTTCGGAAATGGACTGGACCAACAAGAACATCCACCCTTCGAAAGTCGTACAAGTCGGCGACGAAGTGGAAGTCATGGTTCTGGACATCGACGAAGAGCGTCGTCGTATCTCCCTGGGCATCAAGCAGTGCAAGTCGAACCCATGGGAAGACTTCTCTGGCCAGTTCAACAAGGGCGACAAGATCTCCGGCACCATCAAGTCGATCACCGATTTCGGTATCTTCATTGGTCTGGACGGCGGCATCGACGGTCTGGTTCACCTGTCCGACATCTCCTGGAACGAAACCGGCGAAGAAGCCGTGCGTCGTTACAAGAAGGGCGACGAGCTGGACACCGTTATCCTGTCGGTTGACCCGGAGCGCGAGCGTATCTCCCTGGGTATCAAGCAACTGGAAAGCGATCCGTTCTCCGAGTACGTCTCGGTTAACGACAAAGGCGCAATCGTCAAAGGTACTGTGAAAGAAGTTGACGCCAAAGGCGCCATCATCGTTCTGGCCGACGATATCGAAGCGACTCTGAAAGCCTCCGAAATCAGCCGTGACCGCGTTGAAGACGCGCGCAACGCTCTGAAAGAAGGCCAGGAAGTAGAAGCCAAGATCATCAGCGTTGATCGTAAGAGCCGTCAGATCAGCCTCTCCATCAAGTCGAAAGACGATGCTGAAGAGAAAGAAGCTATCCAGAGCCTGAACGCGGCTCAGGAAGCTCCAGCTGACACCACCATGGCAGCTCTGCTGAAGCAAGCAATGGCCAAGCAGAACTAAGTTCTGTCTGACCATGCAAGAAAAAGGGCGACTTCGGTCGCCCTTTTTTGTGCCTGCGATTTGACGAGGCGTCATGCTGTGCGCGCTCTTGGTGAAACCATTCCCTTTGTCAGGCGGTCTGTTTCTTTAATCGGATCAATCGTCTATTCGCGTCTAGGCTTAGTCTGAAGATCGCAGTAGTCGGGCGTATGGCCCGGCATAAGGAAGTGAATGAACAAGTTTATAGTCTTGTTGGGCATACTGATGCTGGCGGGCTGTACTACCAGCGCCAAGACACATGCGGTGCGCGGCGTCAGCGGCATCGAGGTTGATTGCTCGGGTTTGGGGTCGGGCTGGGAGAAGTGTCAAAAGCGTGCGGCGAAAGAATGCAAGGGGGCAGGTTACAAGGTGGTCACGCGTTCGGATGATGCCAAGGATGAGGATTTGTTTCCCTTCGGCTTCAATCCTGCGGGTTACGTCACTCGTACCATGCTGGTGATCTGTCGGTGAGTGGGGGGGGGCATGATGCCCTGAAAATGGGCATTTCGATGCAAGGAAAGATATGTCAAGCCCTGGGCTGTTCAAAATCTTCCGGGCGTGCTAAAACCTTTCAAGCGCTGATCTAGCTGCTTGAAAAAGAAGGGAAAAATATGACGAAGTCGGAGTTGATCGAACGAATTGTCACCCATCAAGGGCTGCTTTCATCCAAGGATGTAGAGTTGGCCATCAAGACCATGCTTGAGCAAATGTCCCAATGTCTCGCTACGGGTGATCGCATCGAGATCCGTGGTTTTGGCAGCTTTTCCTTGCACTATCGTGCGCCGCGGGTTGGTCGCAATCCGAAGACCGGACAGTCGGTCAGTCTTGACGGCAAGTTTGTGCCGCATTTCAAGCCGGGCAAGGAACTGCGTGATCGCGTGAATGAAGAAGAGGAGGAGGGGGCTTGACGGTCACCGCTACGCAAGGAGTTGCTTATGAGTAATCTCAAGCGCATTTTTCTTTCCATTTTAATTCTATTGCTTGTGTTGGCGATCCTCGCGTTCGTTCTCGAAAATCAGCAATCGGTCTCCCTGTTGTTTCTTGGCTGGGCGGGGCCACAGCTTCCGGTATCAGTGATTACGGTTGGTGCATTGCTGGTGGGGATGCTGATCGGGCCGTTTTTTGGCTGGTTTCTGGGACGCTCGTCCAGAGCTTCACGCAAGCCTCTTGTCTGATTGCGGCATGGAAGGAAAGGCGACCTAAACAGGCACAGCTTGTCTATATCCATTAGTAAAACGTTCATTAAGCTGTAAAATGCTGCGCTTGTCCGATAGTGGCATATTCCCACATCGGCGCAGACTGGCTCTGTCAGAAGCCCATGGCTGAATTGGTGGCTTTTGCGTTTATGGATTAGACAGTGCTCGGTTGGTAGCCCTGTCAGCAACTCAAGGGTATGGTTTCGCGTGAAAATTCTAGTAACCGGCGGCGCCGGGTTTATCGGCTCAGCTGTTATCCGTCATATCATCTCCAACACTACCGACGCAGTGGTAAACGTCGACAAGCTGACGTATGCCGGTAATCTTGAGTCGTTGGCCGAAGTCAGCGGAAACTCGCGTTACACGTTCGAGCGCGTCGATATCTGCGATCGTGAGCAGATCGACCGTGTCCTGCGTGAGCACCAACCGGATGCGATCATGCATCTGGCCGCAGAGTCTCACGTCGATCGCTCCATCTCGGGTCCTTCCGAGTTCATTCAGACCAATATCATTGGTACTTACACGCTGTTGGAAGCGGCACGCCATTATTGGACTGCGCTGGATGATGCGCGCAAGGCCGCTTTCCGCTTTCACCATATCTCGACGGACGAAGTTTACGGCGACCTCGAAGGTCCGGAAGATCTCTTCACTGAAACGACTCCCTATCAGCCAAGTTCGCCTTATTCGGCAAGCAAGGCCAGCTCCGACCATCTGGTCCGTGCCTGGGCTCGTACTTATGGTTTGCCGACGCTTGTCACCAACTGTTCGAATAACTATGGTCCTTGCCACTTCCCTGAAAAGTTGATCCCGCTGATCATTCTCAATGCGCTGGAAGGCAAGCCGTTGCCGGTCTATGGCAAAGGAAATCAGGTCCGTGACTGGCTTTATGTCGAAGATCACGCGCGTGCGCTTTACAAGGTCGTGACCGAAGGCGTCATTGGCGAGACTTATAACATTGGCGGTCACAACGAAAAACAGAATATTGAAGTCGTGAACACCCTGTGTGCTCTTCTCGACGAATTGCGTCCCGACTCTGCGCATCGCCCGCATGCTAGCCTGATCACTTACGTTCAGGATCGCCCAGGTCATGATCAGCGTTATGCCATCGACGCCAGCAAGATCCAGCGCGAGCTGGGCTGGACTCCGGAAGAAACCTTTGAAACCGGCATTCGCAAGACTGTCGAGTGGTACCTGAGTAACACTGAATGGGTCGCTCACGTCAAAAGCGGAAGCTACCAGCAGTGGATCGACCAGAACTACGCAGATCGCTCGAACCAAGCATGAAAATTCTCTTACTGGGAAAAAATGGTCAGGTAGGGTGGGAGCTGCAACGCTCCCTCTCGCCACTTGGTGAGTTGGTCGCGCTGGATCGTCATGCAGTCGATGGCTTGTGTGGTGACTTGTCGGATCTGGACGCCTTGCGTGCGACAATCCGCACGCTCAAGCCTGATGTCATTGTCAATGCAGCTGCCTACACTGCAGTCGACAAGGCCGAATCCGAAGTCGAACTGGCTGATCGCGTCAACGGCCATGCCAGTCTAGTCATGGCTGAAGAGGCGGCTTTGCTGGATGCCTGGCTGATTCATTACTCAACCGATTACGTGTTCAGTGGTGAGGGTTCGGCGTCATGGCAGGAGACCGATGCGGTCGCACCGGTCAATCATTACGGTGTAAGCAAGCTAGCCGGTGAGCAGGCAATCGCTGCGTCGGGCTGCAAGCATCTGATCTTCCGAACCAGTTGGGTCTATGGTGCTCGCGGCAATAACTTCGCCAAGACCATGCTTCGACTGGCAAAAGATCGAGAAACGCTTAGTGTGATTGCCGATCAGATCGGGGCGCCGACAGGTGCTGACCTGATCGCCGACGTTACGGCAATCGCGATTCGCGAGGTACTACGGCGGCCGGAGCTGGCGGGTGTGTATCACCTCGCGGCGAGTGGTGAAGTATCGTGGCACGGCTATGCAAGCCACGTCATCGCGTTTGCCCGGGACAATGGCGAGCAGCTTGCTGTGACTGCGATCAGTCCGATCGATACGGCTGCATATCCGACACCCGCGCGTCGGCCTCTGAATTCACGTTTGAATACTCGGAAGCTGCGCGACAATTTTTCTCTACACTTGCCGGATTGGCAAAGTGGTGTCACCCGAATGCTTAGGGAAGTTCTTAATAAATGACCACGACAAATCGTAAAGGCATCATTCTCGCCGGTGGCTCGGGTACGCGCCTGCACCCGTTGACCCTT
Organism: Pseudomonas sp. KCJK9016; assembly: GCF_046231795.1. Lineage (NCBI taxonomy): Bacteria > Pseudomonadati > Pseudomonadota > Gammaproteobacteria > Pseudomonadales > Pseudomonadaceae > Pseudomonas > Pseudomonas sp. KCJK9016. The sequence continues at coordinate 88,121 of NZ_JBJJMM010000006.1, forward strand.
GGAGTTTCCAAGCAGATGCTGCCGATCTACGACAAGCCGATGATCTTTTATCCGCTGTCAGTGCTGATGCTTGCCGGCATGCGTGAAATTTTGATTATTTCAACCCCGGAAGATTTGCCTTGCTTCCGCAAACTGTTGGGCGATGGCAGCCTTTACGGAATCAAGCTGACTTACGCCGAGCAGCCGAGCCCGGATGGTCTGGCGCAGGCCTTCATCATTGGTGAGGAGTTCATCGGAGAGGATCCTTGCTGTCTGATCCTGGGCGATAACATCTTTTATGGTCAGCACTTCTCTGACAATTTGCGTTCGGCCAACTCTCAACAGCACGGCGCGACTGTATTCGGTTATCACGTCTCTGATCCCGAGCGTTTTGGTGTTGTGGAATTTGATGCGTCCGGTCGCGCGTTGAGTATTGAAGAGAAGCCACTGAAACCAAAATCCAGCTATGCGGTTACAGGTCTTTATTTCTATGACAATCAAGTCGTGGAGATCGCAAAGAACATCAAGCCTTCCGAGCGCGGAGAGCTGGAAATCACTGATGTGAACCGCGCCTACCTGGAGCAAAAATCGCTGAATGTCGAGATGCTCGGTCGCGGCTTTGCCTGGCTGGATACAGGTACTCACGACTCTTTGCTTGAAGCCAGTCACTTCGTTCATACCATTGAGCAACGTCAGGGTTTGAAAGTGGCCTGCCTGGAAGAAATTGCGTACCACAATGACTGGATCACCGCCGATCAGCTGGCTGAGCAAGCTGATGCCTTGAAGAAGACCGGCTACGGTCAATACCTGCAGAAGTTGCTGGACTCGCCTTCTCACTGATTCGAATAACAAAACGTTTTCGAGTGAGAAAGTCAAAATCGGTGCAAGCAGGAAAGCTATGCCAGTAAAACATCCCAAGGTTGCGGTTTTGCTGGCGGCCTTCAATGGAATGCAGTGGATCGAAGAGCAACTCGATTCGATTCTTCGGCAATCCGGTGTACACCTGAGCGTTTATATCAGTGTGGATCCCTCGACTGATGGTACAGAAGCCTGGTGCTTGGCCTTTGCGGCCAGGCACCAGGGTGTTCATGTGCTCCCTGGTGCCGGTGCGTTCGGTGGTGCCGCGCGCAACTTTTTCAGATTGATCCGTGATGTATCCCTCGAAGAATACGACTACATCGCGTTCTCCGATCAGGATGACGTCTGGTATCAGGACAAGCTCGAAAGGGCGATCGGCAAAATTCAGGCGCGAGGCGTGGATGCCTACTCCAGCAATGTTGTCGCGTTCTGGCCGGATGGTCGCACGCAACTGCTGGACAAGGCTCAGCCCCAGACCTCCTGGGATTTCCTGTTCGAGGCCGCTGGGCCGGGATGTACATACGTCTTCACTCGTGAGCTGATGCATCCACTCAAGACCGCCATGCTGGGCAGTTGGAGCGACTTGCAAAATGTCAGTCTCCACGATTGGTATTTTTACTCTTTCGCACGTAGTCGTGGATTTCGCTGGTTCATCGACGCGCGTCCTTCCATGGATTATCGCCAGCATGCAAGTAATCAGGTAGGGGCGAACGCCGGCATCGGTTCTCTGATCATGCGCTACAAGACCATTCATGACGGGTGGTGGTTTTCTCAGGTCAGGCAGATCGTTCGGCTGGTGGGGCTTGAGCACCATTCATTTGTCGAGCCTTGGCTGCCTTTGGGGCGCTCGCAGTTGATAAAGCTCTCGTTCAGTGCAAGAGACTGTCGGCGCAGAACACGAGACAAGCTGTTTTTCTTTTGCATCTGTTGGGCTACGGCGCTGGTTGGAAGCAAGGCTAAATGATCGGTACTCAAGTTTTGGTGACTGGCGCGACCGGGTTTGTCGGAGAGGCGCTCGTGTTTCGACTGCTGCGCGACAAGGTATTCAGTCCTGTTGCTGCTGTGCGCGGTGAAACGAGGTTGAGTGGTCTATGCCGGGTTGTGGCATTTGACATGGGGGACAGGGCCCTGCTGCCTCCTCTGGCTGGCATTGATGTGGTTGTTCATTGCGCTGCGCGAGTGCATGTGATGTATGAGTCGGCAGAGGGGGCTCTTGAGCGGTTTCGCAAAATCAATGTCGAAGGGACTGTTCGTTTGGCTCGCAGTGCAGCTGAAGCGGGCGTTAAAAGATTCATTTTCGTCAGTTCGATCAAGGTCAATGGTGAAATGACGCTCCCGGGAGTTGCCTTCAAGGCGGACGATGTGCCGGCGCCGCTCGATCCTTACGGCCTATCAAAATGCGAAGCAGAGGACGCCTTGCGAGCAATCAGCGTCGAAACGGATATGGAGGTTGTCGTCATCCGGCCGCCATTGGTCTACGGCCCCGGTGTCGGGGCCAATTTCCTGAGCATGATGCGCTGGCTTGAGCGTGGTACTCCGCTACCGCTTGGGGCGATACATAACCATCGCAGCCTTGTTGCGCTTGAGAATCTGGTGGATTTGCTCAATGTCTGTATCAGTCATCCAGAGGCGGCGGGAAACACCTTTCTGGTCAGTGATGGAGAAGACTTGTCCACCACTCAATTGCTCAGGCGCATGGCGAGTGCCCTGGGTGTAAAGCCTCGCTTGCTGTCGATTCCTTCCTGGGTATTGAAGACGGGCGCATCGCTGATCGGTCGTGCTGATCTCGCGCAGCGATTGTGTGGGTCATTGCAGGTCGATATCAGTAAAACCATCGATAGGTTGGGATGGTCGCCTGTCATTGGCGTCGATGATGCGTTCAAGCGAACCGCGTTCCAGTATCACTCGCGGCAGCGTACTTGAGTGGAGGTGTTTGACCGTTGATGACCTTTGCCTGCTACTTCGACATTGGCAAACTGCCACCCTTTTTCTAACCATGGCGGCTTGATACCCTACGCGCCGCCACGGCGGCGCTCATCTGTAATATTCACATTATCCATGTCTCGTCGGGGCTGACGGTCCTGCTTCCAGCGTTTGCAAGGCGATAATGTCACTGGGCTATCAAATGACAATGTTTCGTCGTTATAATTGCAAATTTTGCGCAGCTGGAAATGGCGCATGAGCCGTTCCGATGGCGTTCTCGTTGCCCGTCGAATGCTCGCTCGTGTTGAACGAATCGGCACAGGTGAAATTTTCTCCTTTAAGCAACGGAGTGCTCGGTGGTAGCTCCTCTTTTCCCGGATGTTCAAAACAGCAGTCCGGATCACCGCATTGTCGACCGGCTTCAGCAGGAGCCCGGTGGTCCTTCCGGACGTGTTGCCGTTCTGTTGTGCACCTTCAATGGCGAACGTTTTTTGGCACAGCAATTGGACTCCATTGTGCGCCAAAGCTATCCCCACTGGTTTGTCGTGGTGTCAGATGATGGTTCTGACGACTCTACCCTGGAATTATTACGCGAATACGCCGAGCGCTGGGGAGAAGGCAAACTGTCGATTCGCCAGGGACCGGGACGTGGATACGCCGCCAACTTCCTTTCGCTGACCTGTGACCAATCCATCGAGTCCGATTTCTATGCCTGGGCCGATCAGGATGATATCTGGCAAGAAAACAAGCTGGAGCGCGCCTTGTGCGAGCTTCAGGGCACCCCTCCACAGGAGCCGGCTCTTTATTGTGGCAGGACCGAATTGATCGATGAGGAGGGGGCACCCATGGGTTTGTCTCCTCTGTTTGAGCGTCCCGTCGGATTTGCCAATGCGCTAGTGCAAAGCGTGGGGGGGGGCAACACAATGGTCTTCAATCAGGCTGCCCGTAAGCTGTTCTTGCAGGCAGGCCCCAGTCTGGACATCGTTTCGCATGACTGGTGGGCGTATCTCCTCGTTTCAGGTGCTGGAGGGCGAGTCACTTACGACGTTTGTCCAACCATCCTCTACAGGCAGCACGAAGCAAACCTCATCGGCTCTACATCGGGCCTGATGGCGCAATTGAATAGAGTACGGATGCAGTTCCGCGGTCGTTTCCGTGGGTGGAATCAAAAGAATATTGCGGCGCTGGAGTCGACCAGATTCCAGTTGAATGAAGAAAGCCGGATGAGGCTGGATCTTTTTCAGCGGGCACGAAGTTCTCGCGGATTGGCCCGGATCATCTGGTTACGGCAATCTGGTGTCTACCGGCAATCCTTATGGGGCAACCTTGGGCTGCTTTTGGCGGCGGTATTCAATGGAATCTGATACGCAGTCGGACTTGGCCCCTTTCAGGAAGAGTGTTGTGGTAATTCAAGTGATTGCAAGACGAGAGAGTTTGCTGAGGAATTTAAACCCCCTCGGATTTATTGAGGTTTTGAGACAATGCTGAACTTTTCTGCTTCACCAAAGGAGATGCTCAATAGCATCTGGCGCAACAAAGGTCTCATCCGGGCGCTGGTGCAGCGGGAGATCGTTGGGCGTTATCGCGGGTCGATCATGGGCATGCTGTGGTCACTGTTCAATCCGATTGTGATGCTGGTGATTTACACATTCGTATTCAGCGTCGTATTCAAAGCCCGATGGAGCGTCGATAGCAGCTCGAAAACCGAGTTTGCGCTCATGTTGTTTGCGGGGCTGATCGTTTTCAATCTGTTTTCCGAGTGTATAAACAGAGCCCCAGGGCTGATTATTGGCAACGTCAACTACGTGAAGAAAGTGGTGTTCCCGCTGGAAATACTTCCATGGGTTACGCTGGGCGCGGCTATGTTTCACTTTCTCGTCAGCCTCAGTGTCTGGCTGATTGCTTATCTGATTTTTTTCGGAAAGCTTCAGTACACCATTCTGTTGCTCCCGGTATTTCTGGCTCCTCTGATCATTTTTGTTGTCGGCCTAGTTTGGTTTCTCGCCTCAATGGGCGTGTACCTGCGAGATGTCAGTCAAATCATCGGTGTCTGCACTTCCGTCCTGATGTTTCTTTCACCGATTTTTTATCCGATTACGGCGCTGCCTGAAGAATACCGGCATCTGCTCTTTTTGAACCCCCTGACCCCGGCGATTGAAGATACCCGGGCTCTGCTCTTCAGGGGCGAACTGCCGAGTCTGATTCACCTGGGTTTCTACTATATCGCTGCAGCTCTTGTCTTTTGGCTAGGATTTGCGTGGTTCCAAAAAACGCGTAAAGGGTTCGCCGATGTCCTCTAATACCGCCATTGCCGTCAACAACCTGAGTAAGTGTTTCCATATTTACGACAAGCCGAGAGATCGGCTGATGCAGATGTTCGCACGCGGACGCAAGCAATACTTTCGTGAGTTCTGGGCCCTGCAGGGTGTTTCGTTCACCATCGACCGAGGCGAGACCGTTGGTATCCTCGGACGAAACGGTAGTGGTAAATCGACACTTTTGCAGATGATTTGCGGCACGCTCAATCAGACACACGGCGACATCATGACTCACGGTCGTGTCGCAGCCTTGCTGGAGCTGGGTTCCGGATTCAACCCTGAATTCAGTGGTCGCGAAAACGTGTACATGAATGCTGCCGTACTTGGCCTTACACGAGACGAGACTGAAGCCCGTTTTGCCGAGATCGAAGCCTTTGCGGAAATCGGCGAATTCATCGATCAGCCGGTCAAGACCTACTCCAGTGGCATGATGGTACGCCTGGCTTTTGCCGTGGCGATCAATGTTGACCCACAAATTCTGATTGTCGATGAAGCGCTGTCAGTCGGCGATGAATTGTTCCAGCGTAAATGCTTCGCGCGGATCGAGGCGATCAAGGCCAGTGGCGCGACCATTCTGTTTGTGTCGCATTCCGGGAGCGCCGTCATCGAACTGTGTACGCGGGCGATTCTGCTGGATAAGGGAGAGAAGCTCGCCGAAGGTGTGCCCAAGGTCATTGTCGGCCAGTACCAGAAGCTGCTGTATGCGCCTGCGGACAAAGTTGCGGAAATCCGCGAATCGATCAAGACCGGTGTACTCGAGCGCCTTGAACTCCAGCGGGAGGCCAAGCGCACCGAGGTGGCAGTCGAGGCGTCACAGGCGAAGGACAACGGACTTGAGGAGTACTTCGATCCTCATATCGTTTCCAAAAGTGTGATGTCCTACGAATCTCACGGTGTTCTGATCAGCGAACCGCGCATCCTCAATGCGGCCGGTAAACAGGTTAACTGCCTCAAGCGCGGTGACAGCTACCGTTATACCTATCGCGTAGCTTTTTCGACGGGGGCTGTGGCGGTTCGCTTTGGCATGATGATCAAAACGCTTGCCGGTATCGAGATCGGTGGGGCAGCCAGCGCGGCCAGCACTCAGGACGCCATCGACTACGTGGCGGCCGACGCTGAAGTCGATGTTGAATTCAAGTTCGAGTGCAACTTGAACCCCGGAACGTATTTCCTCAATTCAGGGGTAGTCGGTGCCGTAGGGGAGGGGGAAACCTATCTGCATCGTTTGATCGATGCCTGCCTGTTTCGCGTTCTGCCGGAGACTGCGATCACAGCAACCGGAACAGTCGATTTCAAATGTATCCCAGCTTTTACCATTTCAAGTGTTGAGCATAATTAATCTTATGGATCATAAACAAATAGTCGTAGTTTTGGGCATGCACCGGAGCGGTACGAGTGCCATTACGCGTGGTTTGAAAGTCCTTGGTGTCGATCTGGGCGATAACCTGTTGCCTGCCGAGTCGGGCAATAACGAAAAAGGCTTTTTTGAAGACGCAACCATCACTGCTTACAACGAAGAGTTGCTGGCTGATCTGGGACACAGCTGGGACAGTCTGCTTCCTATCCGCCGGGAAGAGCTGGACTCGCCGGTCGCGCAGAGCCACAAAGCACGTGCAATAGAGCATCTGCGCGAAAAGCTAAGTGAGATAAAGTGTTTCGGCGTAAAAGACCCGCGAATGTCCCGACTGCTGCCATTCTGGCAGGAGATCTTTGCCGAGTTGGGTCTGCAGGTCAGCTATGTCATTGCTTTCCGTAATCCGATAAATGTTGCGCATTCGTTGGTCAAGCGGAACGAGTTTGAAGTTGAGAAAGGCTACTTTCTCTGGCTTGAGCATATGCTGTTCAGTTTGAAATACAGCCAGGGCGCATCGCGCGTTTTTGTGAATTACGAGTTGATGCTTCAGGAACCCGAGAAGCAGCTGCGACGCATGTCTGAGTCGCTGGGGTTGCCGTTTGACCCGCAGGGCCCCGAGTTCCGGGACTATCAGAGCAACTTTCTCCAGCAGTCGCTGCAGCACAACAGCTTTTCGCTGGACGAGCTAAAAAAAGATTCCGCTGTACCGGCCGATGTCTTGAAACTCAGTCTCCTGCTTCTGGAGCTCTCGCGTGATGAGCGTGCAGATGACCAAACGGTTCTCAGCACTGTCAACAGTCTCTGCGAGGCGATGAACGAGCGTTTGCCTGCCTATCGACTCATGCGTCGTTTTGATCTGGACAACGCTGAACTGAGTGGGAAACTGACTCAGAAGGAACACGCCTTCAAAAGCCTCGAAGCTGAACACACTTCGCTTGCTGCCGATCACGCTACGCTTGTTATCGATCACGGCGCACTGGCTTCCGATTACAGCAAGCTTGAGGCCCGGTTTGACGAACTGGAGTCGAATTATTCGTTGATCGACGGTCACCGACGCTGGCTTGAAGCCGAATATGGCGTTTCCCAGGCGAGCCTTTCCGACACGGAAGAGTTGGTTCAAATGCTTGAGGCTGATCTGCGTCGTTATGGTTCCGGGCGTTTTTTGCTCAAGTCTCTTGTCTCGTATGTTGCCGATCGATTCGGGATTCGCTTCCGAGGTGATGAACCAGTCCATAGTGAGTTATTCAACGCCGACTATTACCTCACTACTTATGAAGATGTTCGGGCGGCAGGCGTCGATCCATTGCAGCACTATCTGGAGCAGGGCTGGCGTGAGGGGCGTGACCCGTCGGCAGGATTCTCCACCAAGGCCTATCTCGACAGCTATCCGGACGTGCGGTTGCGTCGTATCAATCCGCTGATCCACTACTTGCGGTACGGGTACTATGAAGGGCGGTCGATTTACGACACCAAAGGTCGTAATTATCATCTGTCCCGCAAGGTCGGTCGCCATCGCCTTGCCATACAACTGTTGAATCTGGTTGCGCAACAGCCGCAGCTGCTCAGCCGCTTTGTCCGCGAAGCTCGCCGTGGCGGTCTGCGTCATGCATTGGCTATTGCAGTTCGCAAGCTCAAGCTCAGTCAGAAGCGGCTGGCGTTGAAACAAGTCTCCAGTCCGCTTGGCGATGCAGTTTTGACCGAATACGAAGTACTGAAGGTCGTGCCTTACTATCTGGATCCTTATCTGTCAGACGTCCCGCAAGTGACGCCTGGTATGGTTGCCGTTCATCTTCACTTAAGCAGCGAGCAGCTATCAGGAAATTGGCTGAACGACCTGAAAAATATTCCTGTCGAGTTCGATTTGTTCATTTCCCGCATCATGGGTAATGGCTCGAAGTTCGACGACAAGGCGCTGCGCAGTGCTGTACCTCTGTTACGCAGGTTGGTGGTTGAAACCGTGCCCGCGCAAGTTGGAGCATTTGCTGCGCTGATCGTCCAGTTCGGCGCTCTTCTGAGTGAATACGACGTTGTAGCGCACTTCCATGATGAGGCCGATGGTGTCGATAACATGGACGGTTCGGGCTACAAGGAGCGTGTGGATCTGCTGTGTGGTTCGCCTGCCTACGTCGGACAAATTCTTCAGTTGCTCGGTGGCGATGCCAAAGTGGTGTATCCCGCCGATAACCGAGTTGAAGCTGCCATCTACCGTCAGGCTGGCTGGAGTGATGCCGGAAACGTGATTGCCGCGGCTCTGGAAAAATTCAGCGCGGTCGATGCGAAGGCATTTCCGGGCGTGCAATTCCCGCGCGCCGGATTGTTCTGGGCACGCGTCGGCACGATCCAGGACTTCTTGCACCTTCCATTGAAATTCGAGAGTTTCACGAGTCAGGGCGACGTTGTCGCAGGTGATCTGCTGAGCCGTTCGCTGGAGCGTCTGTTGCTGGTGAGCACGACGAACAGCGACGGGCGTAACTATCAGCTGGAGGCGCCACAGATTTCCCATGAGCCTCGTGAGTATTACGAGCCACAGGTTGATTACTCTGCGAGCATCAAGCACGACACCATCAAGGTGCTGGCGTATTACCTGCCGCAATTTCACCCTACACCCGAGAATGATGAATGGCACGGCACCGGATTTACCGAGTGGTATAAGGTTCGCTCTGCCAATCCATTGTTCCACGAGCACTACCAGCAACATGTTCCGCACGAGGACATTGGTTACTACCATCTGGACGGCCCGGCCAAGTTGCAGCAGCAAGCCGAAATGATGCAGAAGTCAGGTGTTCATGGCCTGATTTTCTATCATTACTGGTTCACCGGCAGAATGATCCTCGAGAAACCGGCACAAATGCTGCTGGATAATCCGCAGATTGATATGCCGTTCTGTTTCTGCTGGGCGAACGAGAATTGGACTCGCCGATGGGATGGCAACGAGGCGGAAATTTTGCTGGGGCAGGTCTATTCGAAAGAAGACGCTCGTGGCTTTATTCGCTATCTCATCCCATTCTTCAAAGACGAACGCTATATCAAAGTAGATGGCCGTCCGATGCTACACGTGTATCGACCGTCCTCGATCGAGCATATCGATGAGTACCTGGCTGTCTGGCGCGAAGAGTGTGAGCGCGAGGGCCTCAAGGCGCCATACGTGGTGGCGACGCTGACGCGCGGTGCGACAAATCCGCAAGACCATGGCATGGACTCTGCCGTCGAGCGGGTACTGCATGACTGGACTGCCGATGCGGTACAGGACACTCGCAGCCAGTTGCGTCCGTACTGGCCTCTGGAAGGCAACATTATTAACTACCCTGAAGTTGCCGACCACTACATGGGGCAGGATCTGGGCAAGGATTTCACGCTGTTCCGGTCGCTGGTTCCAACTTGGGATAACACTGCTCGTTACGGTAACAGAGCGTACGTGCTTAACCACTTCACTACGGAAAAATTCCAGAGCTGGATGGAGTTTCTGGTGGATTACTCCGAGCGGAACCTGCCGGAAGATCGCCGCTACGTAGTGGTAAACGCCTGGAACGAATGGGCTGAGGGGGCGCACCTTGAGCCCGATACCCGCTTTGGTTACGGCTACCTCAACTCCATCGGACGTGCGTTGTCCGGCCAGTCGTTTTCGGCGACCGTCGACTGTGTCCTGCCAGCAGATTTGAAGCTGAATGTGGTGCTGACACCTGAAGCAGTGGCACGCCTGGAGGCTGAGCCTGAGTCGTGCCGCAAATTCCTGAAATGCCTAGCCGTTTCAGATGCGTTCAAAGCTTGCTCGGTTTCTTTCGAAAATCCAGAGCTTCACCAGGCATTGCAGGCGCAAGGTGTCAGGATCTCCGAGCTTGCGCCTGCCGAATGCGACTTCACGTTGCAGTTCAGCGATATTTGCCTGTTTCCTGCAACGGCCGTCAAGTCGTTGTTGAAAATGGCCAAGCGGCACAAGGGGTATTCCGTGTCGGCCAGTCTGCGAAACGATCCGTCGTTTGTGCAGGGCGAAAATACTGTCAACTTCAGTATCGAGCCTGATCAGGTTGCCTGCATGGAGTTGCGTCCGAGTGCACCGACGATCGGCTACAAGATCTGCTGTGAGGCCTCATGTTTCCGACTGCTGCCGGACAATGGCGTCCACGGATCATCGCTCGACACGGTATCGACCATCGTGCGTTACCACCGTCGTGGTGACCGTGCATCGCTGATCAATGCACTTCTTTCGTTGATCGCTCAGTCAAGTAGTCAGGTTTTGCCTGTTCTGGCTATTCAAGATATGGATGACCAGGAAATCGCAGTACTTGAAGCGCAGCTCGCTCAACTGCCGTGGAATGAGCATTGTGCTCCGGTGATTCGCCGTTACTTCTCGACGGAGCAAGCGCCGGATTTGCGTTCGTTGATGTTGAACGATGCGCTCAAGGCTGTCGGCAATGGTTACGCAGCATTTCTTGATTATGACGACATGCTGTTTCCGTGGGCTTACAGTTCACAACTGGAACAGATCAAGTCCAGTGGCAAGAATGCAACCTTTGCACGTGTCTACTCCACCATGGTGGATTCGGCGACTGGTTGCATCGTCAAGCGTGACAAGATTTACGATTACGGTAATAACTACCGTGATTTCATCGAGCATAACCACGCGCCGCTGCACAGTTTTCTGCTCGATCTGAACAAGTGCGACCTGGAAGCCGTGACCTACTTCGATGATATGAAGTACATGGAAGACTACTATCTGACGATGCAGTTGTTCACGCGCGACGGGACGGATTGGGCGTCACTGCGTTCCTGTGATTTTATCGGTGATTACATTCACCGGATCGGTTGCGATACCCATACGCTTGCGCTGACTGATGAGCAACAGCGTGCGGACTTGCTGGCTAGCGAGTCTTACCGGATCTGCGAGGCTCGCATCAAGGCCCTGCGGGATCGCCTGTTGCCCCACGCTTAGAGCTGAAGGCCCGCCAGCTTGTTGGCGGGCCTTATAGTCTGATTCAAATAAGGTTAATCGTATGAGCAAGGATCTGGTTTTTCACGCTACCGCCATCAGTGCGTCGGCAAGAGCTCAGGTAAAGGGGCAAAAACCGGCCGTTATCTGGCTGACCGGTTTGAGTGGCTCAGGCAAGTCGACAATCGCCAATGCTCTGGAGCAAGCGCTCGTGGCCAAGGCCCGGCACACATTTTTGCTAGATGGCGACAACTTGCGCATGGGTTTGTGCAAGGATCTAGGTTTTACCGATGCCGATCGGGTCGAGAATATTCGACGTGTTGCAGAAGTGTCGAAGTTATTCATCGACGCCGGGTTGATCGTGATCACCGCGTTCATTTCCCCGTTTCATCGTGATCGCGCCATGGCGCGTGACGTCATCGGCAATGAAGCATTTGTCGAAGTGTTTATCGACACCTCGCTGGAAGAGTGTGAGCGACGCGATCCGAAAGGACTCTACAGCAAGGCAAGAGCGGGTCAGATCAAGAACTTCACCGGGATCGACTCTGCCTATGAGGCACCGGTCAATCCGGATATTCGCATCAACACCGTTGCCGAAGAGCTGTCCGAATCCATCGCAAGAGTGCTGGAATACCTGGATAAAAGGTTTGATCAATGAAAACCCTCGTCATCATTGGTGCGGGTTTCAGCGGTGCAGTAACGGCAGCACAATTCTTGCGTCGCAGCCCCTCCGATGTCCGAGTCGTACTCATCAACCGCTCTGGGACCATGGCGCGGGGGGTGGCTTATGGCACCAACAGCTCACTGCATTTGTTGAATGTTCCTGCCGGCAATATGAGTGCGGACGTAGATGATCCCGATCATTTTCTGCGTTTCTGCAATAGACGGGATTCACTCTATACCGCCTCTTCCTTTGTGCCCCGTACAACCTACGGTGAATATCTGGCGTCCGTTCTGGATGATGCCGAAAAACACTGTGCTGACGGAGTTGTGCTCGAGCGTCTTATTGCGGAGGTTCGCAGCGTGCGGCCTGAGGGTGATGGCGCAGTTCTCGAAATGTTCGACGGGCAATGCATAAGGGCCGATCAGGTGGTTCTGGCGTTCGGGAACTTTTCCCCGTTGGATCCTCCGGGGTTCAGTGCATCCTTGGGACTTAATCGCTATCAATCTGATCCATGGGACTCTGCCTCGGCAGAGTCGGCTGATGCAAACGGTCCGGTCTTGCTGATAGGCTCGGGCCTTACCGCGTTGGATGTTTCGTTGAGTTTGTTACAGAAAGGGCATAGCGGGCCCATCTATATGGTTTCACGACGAGGGCTGCGTCCTCTGCCTCATCGCACGCAGCGTTCTGCTTACTCGGGGATCGGGGACATCGCTGAAAAACTGTTGCAGGAACCGCCCTCCGTTCGCGGGTACATGAGATTGATTCGCCAGGAAATTTCTCAAGTTCAACCAAGGGGGGGGGATTGGAGAGACTTGCTGGCGACCATGCGCTCGATTACACCGGATCTGTGGGGGAGGCTAACGGATATTGAACGCCGGCGATTCCTTCGCCATGTTCAGCCTTATTGGGATACTCACCGACATCGTGTGGCCCCCGCAGCTTATCAACACTTCGAAGAAGCTGTTTTGAAGGGGCAGATCCATTCATTAGCCGGTCGCGTGCGGAAAGTGGTAACGAGCTCCGAAGATGTGGCCGTCGATATTCAGCTACGCGGCAACGGTCAACTGAAGCAGATAAGGGTGGCGCGAGTCATTAACTGCACCGGGTCGAACACGAACCTGAGTCGAGTAGATGACAAACTGATTTCACAGCTGAGAGAGGATGGATTGATTCAACTGGACTCGTTGGGGTTGGGTTTGAACGTTGATCAGTGGCTCACGGTAAAGGGAAAGGATGGCAACGCCGTGCCATGGCTGCATTACGTCGGACCGATGCTTAAGGCCAACTTCTGGGAGGCCACGGCAGTACCTGAGTTGCGACAGCATGCCAAGCAGTTGGCACTGAGATTGGTAGATCAATTCTGCTGAAGGGCTCGTCAATCAATGTAAAAAAGGGGGACTAAATAAGTCCCCCCTTTTTTCGTCTGTTGTCCCGTCCTGAATAAGGTTTACACCTTCTGATCTGTTTTCAGGAGGAAGTAATGGAATCAGCAAAAAGGCGTAGCCAGCGAGACTACATGCTGACTTTTAAATTGTGGCATAAACGAATCCAAAACCTGAGCATCAGCAGGGCTTGCCAGTTCGTGGGGATAAGCCGACAGGCTTACTACAAGCGCAATCGCGCTGATGCTGCTCGGTTTGTTCTGGATCAGCAAGTTGCTGATTTCGTTTTAGCAAAAGCTGCATTGTCAGCCTCGACGTGAGCCGCAATTAGGTCGAGATTGCTTGCGAAAGGAATTTGCTGGTGGTCTGCAAATGCGCTTACCACATGACAGCCATCATCGCTTTCGACGCCATCCAGGCCTACGCAAGGTAAGCCCTGAGCAAATTGTTCCAAGCAGCCCTGAGCAAGTGTGGGTGGCTGACATCACCGATATATCCACTCAGGAAGGTGTGGCTTATCTGAGCCTGGTGACGGATGCCTTTTCACGAAAGATCGTGGGTTATCACGTTGTCGTGTCCTGTCGGTCAGCGGTTGATCGCTCGGTAAAGGGTGTTTATCACCAGATCCTGTTGGTATTCGGAAAGTCCGACCCAGAGGGGTAGTCGTATCAGTCTCTCTGACTGTCGGTCGGTTACATCCAGTTCTCCGCACGCTCTGCCAAAGCGTTGACCTGCAGGGGAAGAGTGCAGTGGCACATAATGGAAGACCGACCAGATATCTTTGTTTTTCAATTCGTCCAGCACTGTCTGGCGATCGATTTCAGGTGCGAGTAGAACGTAATACATATGAGCATTGTGGTCGCATTCTGCCGGAATTATCGGTCGGCGAAGTGCACCCTTCGCCTCCAGAGGGGCCAGGAGTTCATGGTAGCGTTGCCAACTGTCCAGACGCGTTCGAGTAATTCGATCAGCCTCTTCCAGCTGCGCCCATAAAAATGCAGCGATAAGTTCACCTGGAAGGAAGGAGGAGCCTATTTCTTGCCAGGTATATTTATCCACTTGGCCGCGAAAAAAGCGGCTGCGATCAGTTCCCTTTTCACGAATGATTTCCGCATGCAACGAGAGCTGGGGATCATTGACCAGCAGTGCTCCACCTTCGCCTGAAATTACATTTTTTGTTTCGTGAAAGCTGTAAGCCCCCAAGTCTCCGATGCTACCCAAGGATCTTCCCTTGTAACTCGCCATCACACCTTGAGCCGCGTCCTCCACGACCGTCAAGCCGTGTCGCCGTGCAATTGCCATAATCGCGTCCATCTCGCAGGCGACGCCTGCGTAGTGCACTGGAACAATAGCGCGGGTGCGAGGAGTAATTGCGGCTTCGATCAAGCGTTCATCCATATTGAGTGTGTCTTCACGGATGTCGATGAATACTGGGACTCCACCACGTAATACGAAGGCGTTGGCGGTTGAAACAAAGGTGTACGATGGCATGATGACTTCGTCGCCGGGTTTGATATCCAGCAGTAGCGCCGACATTTCCAAGGCGGCAGTGCATGAGTGCGTCAGTAGCGCCGTACGGCAGCCCGTCCGCTCTTCCAGCCATCCATGACAGTGTTTGGTAAATGGGCCATCGCCCGCGAGCCGACCATTGAAGTGAGCTTCGGCAATGTAATAAAGCTCTTTGCCCGTCATATGAGGTCGGTTGAACGGGATGCGATCACTCATTGTTTTTTCTCCTTATGCGCTTGGTCATCAAGAAGAGCCGAGCGAAATTTCATATCGATTGCAATAAAGTCCGGCATCGAATCAGCCTTTAGCGGCGACAACCGTACCGAGTACAATCAGGGTGACACCGAGTATTTTCTGTAGCGTGATAGGTTCACTCAATAACCAGCCGCTCAGCAAAATCACTACTACGAAGTTGAGACTCATGAACGGATATGCATGACTTAAGTCAAATTTGGTCATGGCGGCCATCCATGTCAGCGAGGCCAGAAATGCTGCAGAAAAGCCAGTAAAGATGGCAGGATCGAAAAGAAGCGAGATCACGAACTTTAGTTTTTCGAATGACTCGACCGGTAGAGGACCAAACTTGCTGATACGCCATTTAAGGATCAATTGCCCATAAACCGTGAATCCGATAGTGGCCAAAATATAAAAATAGTCAAATAGGCGAGTCATTAACTCAGCCCCTTCAATGAGTCTATTTTGCCGCCGATTCTGGAACCAGTTGCAAGGTTTTCGTAGAAGTAAGGCGTAAATCCGGCGTTTTTCATTTTGTCTTGTATTCTTGCGATATCGTAGTCTGTACGATGAAGAGTGAACATGTTTCCATCAAACACGGCAAAAGAAGCTTTGGGATCTCCGTCACGCGGTTGGCCGACAGAGCCAGGGTTGCAATAGCTCTTGCTGTCTCCTGTCCAGATGCAAGGGACATGTGTATGACCAGAGGCGAAAAAATGCCCGTCGATGCCAGAGAAGTATTCTGTTCCGGGGATCATGTACTCATCCAGCGGGTCAAGCCATCCTCCATGGACAATGCTCAGTTTTCCATATAGTGCCTGCGGTTTTAGAGATGAAAGCCATTGCAGGTTGGCATCGCTGATGATGCCTCTTTGATAGTCCAGGCATACGTTGACGCTATTGGAGCGTGGGCAGCTTTCATTCTTGGCAAGGTACCAGTCGTGATTGCCCATCAACGTCCATATTTTTCGATTTTGAAGTGTTTCGCAACATTCGTTGATTTCACAGTAATAGCCGCCAACATCACCGAGGCAGATGATCTCCGATATACCCATTGCATCCAAGCGTGCGAGAACCGCTTCCAGAGCAACATGGTTGCCGTGAATATCAGAAATGATCCCGATCATAAATTACTAAGTCCTCTATGAAGCGAGTTGCAAAACCGCTCTTGATAGTCGGTTGTGAAGGTTCGTTTCGATTCAGATAAAAGTCGACGCACATGGCGGCTTCGTTGAACCCGAATGCAGTACGAATGGAGCTGGTCGAGGACACTCTGGGATTTATTTCCAGCAGTTTCCATTCGAGACCGTCCCGTCGGAACTGCAGGTTTGTCGGACCAACAGGATTGAAATGCGTGCACAAGCGAATAACTGTGTTCAGCAAGCTGTCATCATGAACGATTCGGGCGTTGGCTGTTGAGCCATCTTTGGAAAGGTATCGCTGCATGCTGATCGAAGCGCATACGCTCCCCGTACCATTGCCAAAGACGCCAACGGTATATTCGTCATCATCGGTGCCGATCAAGGGCTGCGCCAGCAAGTGATCGCCCAGCGTGTCAGCATTTGATATGAAATCTTCTGCACTTTTGACTTTGACCAGCCCTTTCGAAGCGTAACCACTGCGGGGTTTCAGAATGAAGGGGGTTCCTAGCAGGGATGAGAGGCTCGCAAATTCTCCTGTCAGGTAGCTAGGAATTCTGGAGGGGTCATCCAGATTCAGTAATGCTTGATGCATTGCCCATTTATCGCGTGAGAGACTGATCAATTCCGGGTTGTTGAGAACGAATTTGCAATCAAATGTCGAGATGGAGTCTCGCTCGTCCGACAGTCGATAGACATCCTGTTCGATGCCGGGAATGACTAGATCGACCTTATGTTTCTCGATGGTTTCGCCCAGCCATTGGAGGTAGCCGGCGGATTTCGTGAGGGGGGCCTGTTCGAATACGTCGCACCATGCTTGTCCAACTGCGTTGGCAAATATGTCGGTGCCCACTAGGCGTACTTTTGGATCTGAGGTCTTCAACGAGCGAAGTAATCCATAGCCTATGATTGCCCCGACTCCGGTAACCAATACAGTCGTCACGAGTGAATCTCCCTATGTAGTTGAATTCGTTTATAACCCTCTTCTATTCCAATTCCGGGCCGGAACTGAATCTTGGAGTACAGTTCGAACTCATTGAGCGGGGGCAGATCCAGAAGATCTTGTCGGTCTTTTAAAAAAACGACTTGCCCCAAGTGAGCGGTGCCAAATGCACGATAGGCGGCATGAGCCATTTCACTCAGTGTGACAGATTGAGGGTTGGCACAAGTGAAAACGCCAGTGAGTCGCTGATGAATGACGCGATTTATGCATTCGATCAAATCCGACAAGTGAATATAGTTTCGCCGAGCATCGTGTGACCCGAAGAGCTCTACCGGCTTTCCAGCTTCTGCCTTGTCGGCGATTCGATACAAGAATTCTTGATGTGGGCGACAGAGTTCCGCATCGTCGTAGACTTGAGATGGACGAAGTATCGTCAGGTCCAGTTTACGTTCAGAGCAATAGAATTGCGCAACCTCCTCACTGTGACGCTTGGATAGGGAATAAATACCGTAATAAGGATCTTGGGGTGAGTAAGTTGCGAATATTGAGGATATCAATACGAAGTGTTTTGCCTGTACTTGGCTTGCCAGCGAGCATGCCGATAGTGTGCCCACAGAATTTACCATCTCGGCACGAGCGTAGTCCGCGTCATTATTGCCACCGAAATCGGCGGCAATATGAATGACGACATCGAACACTTCGTCAGTTTTCACTTGGAAATTCCACGCACTCAGATCCAGCGGAATGTTCGCTTCGCGCCTACCAGCGGACTTGACTGCCGTTGCCTGCGACACGAGAAGCTCGGCGAGCGATCTACCGATAACCGATGTGCTTCCGACAATCAATACTCTCAAGGTGCGGTCACCCGTACTTCGAACAGCAATCCGCAACTGAGCTCGGGGTACTCGACACCAACTTCGCACATGGCTTGGACAATCTTGGGCTCAAGCTGTAGTGAAAGAAGCTGTTTTGTTGTCATTGGTTTCAGAAATATACCTTCTTTGCGCACTATGCTGTAGCCACAGGCGTCGAGTTCACGGGTCAGGCTATCAACGGAGTAAAGTCGTTCGTGACCCAATTCGAGGTCCCCACTGCCTAGCGCCATCATGTCTTCCAGCAACCCGGCAGCATGCCCGAATCGGCGGTGCAGTGATTGGCCGTTAGGGACTGAGACAAAGCAGCGTCCGTCCGGTTTAAGAAATTGTTTGAAGCGCTGGAGTATCGCCTTGGGATCACTGACGTGTTCGAGTATGAAGCCCAGAACGATGACGTCGAACTGCTGGCCGGGCTCAAAGTTTTCGAAATAGGACTCTACGACCTTAGCGGTGCAGTCGGGAAACTGCTCGTGAAACTGTTCGATAACGGAGGCTGAACCATCGACCACTACATGTTGCGAAAAGAATTGCGAAAAGCGGTGTGTGGTGTAGCCGTGACCAATGCCAAGCTCCAGCAAGCTTTCGGAACCGTTGCAGAGTCGCATGATTCGTTCGGGGTACCAGTTCAACATTATATTGTTGTCGAACTCAAAGCCGAAGCCTTTTCCGTAGGCGGATAGATAACTGTCTAGGCGATTAGTCATGACGAATTCCTTTGTGAATATCACGAACGATGTAGAGCGGGCGCTGCTTTACTTCGTGGAAAATTTTTGCAACGTAAAGGCCCAGTATTCCGATAAATAGAATGATCGTGCCACCCAGAAACCACAGAGACAGCATCACGGAGGTAAAGCCAGAAAGTACCATTTCCGGGTTTATCAGCTTCTGCACCAGCAAGTAGATTCCGTAGAGGACAGAGCCAAGCCAGATAAACAGGCCCGTAGTGAAAATCAATGAAAGAGGCGCAACACTGAAAGATGAGAAAGAGTCAGCAACCTGCAGAAGCTTTCGGGAGAGGTTGTACGTCGACTTATGCGCTTTCGGGCGCGGTGTCTTGGTCAGCGGAAGTGGCGCTTGGGTAAAACCCGCCCAGGCGAAGACTCCGGCAAGATAGAGAACACGATCGCCTATGCTCAGAAGAGAATCGACGTATTGTCGAGTCATCAACCGGCAGGTCATCGGATTGTGAGGGATGCGAACATTTGACATCACATTCAATGACGACCAGAACGCTTTACCGAGAAAGTTTGATAAAGGTGAAGAAACTCTTTTGAGCTGGACTCCGTAAACAACGTCCGCCTTGCTTTCATGCATTTTTTCTACAAATAGCGATAGCCATTCGGGTTGTTCTTCGAGATCGCAGTCAATCAGAAAGACGTGTTCGCCTCGGGTGTTTTCCAGCCCTGCAACAATTGCAGCATGGTGTCCGAAATTCCTTGAAAGGTCTACTATCTGCAGATGGCTATCAACATTTTGGAGTTGCAGCGCGATTTGCAGCGAATGATCTGGAGAACCATCGTTAACCAAGATTATTTCGTAATCGTCACCCACGGTTTTGCGGGCAGCAGAGCTGACGCGCTGATAGAAGTCCTCCAAAAATGGCGCAGAGCGATAAAGGGTAGATACTATGGAAAGTTTCATGCGTCAACATGCCTCATGTAGCGGTGTGCGTTCTTGCCACAGTTGAACAGAAGATCAAGGATCGTAACGCCATGGGTGAACTCTCCCCACAGTTGTGGGTAATCTTGATAGCCGTTGTAGTCAAACCAAGTGAGTTGTATTGCCATGCTGGTAAAGACATCTATATCTATATAATTTTTTGCCGAAGGCCCCGAAATGTATTCTGTACCACCAGCGCTCGCACATAGGCTTGCCAGTCGTTCGGTTTTTCCATCGGTGAGCGGGTAATCCCAAGAGTTGCTTATTTTGGTTTTGATCCGCAGGTATTTGCATATGGCTTCGATAAAGTTTCTGTTTAAGTGTGATATGTGGCTGTATTCACTTTCCAGATAAAGCGGTTCCAGAAAGTTTGCGATTTCAGTGAAGTGTGGAGACTTTCGATAGTTTTGATAAAGCATAGCCCAATGTGTCTTGGCCCATTCTTTACCATCAATTTCGGTGTCCCGAATTTTTTGGTGATACTTGCCTTTTACCAGGACAGGGACCGTTAGCCATTTAACTCCTTGCGGTGTCTTGATCTGGTTTCTATTTCTCCAGTCGCGCTTGGTGTACTGCATGTCGTCATAAATAATGAATTCATCAACGGCTGCTATCATGTCGAAGTATCCCTTCCATGGGATATAATTTGATTGCAGAATAGCAACTTTTTTCATGGCTTCGGCTCTTTTGCCTTGTATATTTCGTAGGCGGAGATCGGGGAGTCTCCTACGGGGTCAAAATTTTTCCTGATGTATTGTTCAATAAGCGGGTACGTATTCTTGAAGCGCAACTCCTCTTTGCCATCCAGCGCGAGGTTGAATATAAATGCAACTTTAGGAGCGCTTTCTTTGATTTTTTCGATTTCCTGCTGTTGGAAATCGATGGTACGTGGCCATAGTGCGTATATCGTCCACATTGGGGACTTTCGATCCAGCAAGGGGTAAGCGCCAGGCCAGAAAGGGACAACGAGAACGTTCTGTCCATCGGGAGCATATTTTTTGGTCACATCTCTGAGCAAACGGATGTCGTTTGCGGTATTGATATCGACCGCAAGCGTGCTTCCGGATATTTCGACTTCCGCACATTGTCCTGCCTTTGTGCACTGTCCCATTGGCTGGAAGCCGGACATGACCCAGAGGCTTGCCGTTGCCAGAGTAAGCCCCATGCCCCATTTGAGTCTTTTCGATTGCGCCGAGGCGATTGTCAGATAACCTATCAGGAAGGGAAAGAGTCCTTGCGCGAGGTGGCTGACATCGGCGCGTGAGTAGGCATAGTGGGCATAAGGCAGCGCCAGGAAAGAAGCGGCGATGTAGGGGGCAGGAAGCGTCTTACCCCGCAGTTTCTGGACAAAGGCCCAGACAATCGAGGCCGATCCAGCGATCGGGATACAAACGAAAAGCAGGCCAATCAGAAACTGGCGACCTGCTTCGATGAAGGAAAGTGAAGAGTAATCTGTGTTCCAGGGCCAAGGGACGGGAAGGGGGATATTCGTTGTTTTGACTTCAAACAATAAACGAATGCTTTCCCAGAACGCAGAGCTGAATCCTGGCGTGAATGCCATCATCAAGAGCGTAGGAGCAAAACCGCCTGTCACGCCAGCCAACCACAACAAGCCACCACGCAAAAAACCGCTGGATCCTGCAGGTCTTATTCTTAGCCAGAGCATGACGCCCAGGCTGGCGAAGGCGCCATATACGCCGTGGTTTCTTCCAAAGAAGGCTGCCAGGCCGGTAACGAATCCTGCTAGAAGGTAGCGTCGGCCTGTGGGGTTTTCAATGAGAAGCGAGAGCGCACCGGTCAAGAAAATTGACAGTGACAGGTCAAAAATCTTGTGTCGAGGAAACATCCAGGCGGTGAAAACAAGTCCGCACAATAATAGAAAACTTAAAGAGCGCTTGTCGCAAGATGTGGCAGTACGTGAAATAAGGGCCAGGCCAGCGAAAGTGCCAAGAACCTGAAAAAAGTCGATTGAAATGCGCAAGGCCATGATGCCGCTGTTGCCTGCCGCGCTCATCACTGCTGCGGACCAGTAATACCGACCAGGGTCGTATGCCATAAAGTCCCGTAGCGGAACCTCCCCGAGCATGGTGCGCTGAGCCCCGTACCAGAGGAATCCTTCATCCCAGAGATTGAAGCCGATATTTCCTTGAAAAACAGAAAAAATGAGCACGATCAGGGCGGATAATGCTAATTCAGTGATCAGATCGGGTCGATTTTTTATTGGCAATGCAAGCGTCATTGAGGTTTCTGCGCAAAAAATGCGTATTTTAATCTGTATGAGTCTTCGACTGTAGCTTTTTCCTATGGTCTTTGTAGCCTTGTTCTAAGAAACAAAACGTATTCCAAAGTAGGCCAGGTCTATGGCCTGTCATTGGCCGTTTCGCTGGTAAGGGAGGGGGAGGCCTGGAGCTCGCCGGAGGCGCTCGCGCTGTACCTTGCAAGGCAGTCTTTTTCCTTATCGCCGTAAAGTTTCGACGAATAGAATGCATATAGTGGAATTCCAAGGGTGGAAGGGCGCGGATGGGTCTTATGGCTTGTCCTGGTCGAAGGCTCTTCGGCGTGTGATGCTCCCGGGATGACGGTGATTCAGTCGACGTTCGGGGAGATCGCAGGTAAGATGTCTGATCGTTTGGTGGCTGTGGCCGCTTGCAAGAATGCGGCAGATCGAAGTCCGTCGGATGCATTGATGTGTTCAAATACAGTGGTTGAGCCATTATCTGGATTTAATCTGCGCCGTATATAGAAAGTGATTCCAGGAAAAATATTTGCCAATGAATATAAGATATCCGAATTTTGACTTGCTTCGCTTATTGCTTGCTGTAGAAGTTGCCTTTGTTCATGGTTGGGCGATGACGGATGTCGCGTTCAATTGGGCTGGATATATTATGGCCGTCCCTGCATTTCTTGCCATTAGTGGTTTTTTGGTACTCAAAAGTTATGAAGAGTCCGGTTCCTGGGGAGTGTTCATTCGCAAACGCGCACTTCGTCTATTTCCTGCGCTCGCGGTTTCGCTGATTCTATGCTGGGTGCTGTTTGACGGTTTTGCAGTCTACAACTCATTTCTCAACTGGATTACCGGTGGGTTGTACACGCTACCCGGAGTTGCTAACGGTCCTCTATGGTCACTGATGTGGGAGGAAATCGCCTATCTTTGTCTCGCGCTGCTTTGGATGGCGGGTGCCTATAAGAATCGTGTAGTCATCTGGCTTTTGTTGGCCGGCTCTTTCGCAGTTATCTACTGGGGACGTACCCTTGATGGACACACACAAATGATTCTGTTTCTGCTGCCGTCTTTTTTCATCGGAAACCTGGCTTATTTGCATCGCAGGTTATTGCTTAAGGTAAATCCGTTCATTCCATGGGTTTTCCTCGTTGCGGTGATCTTTTCTTATCGGATCCCGTATTTTGATCAGCTTGTCCGATTGAGTCCGGTGGGCTTTCAGGCATTTGCCGTCGTATGGGTCGGCATGGCTGGGTTGAATGCAACTCCGTTTCGGTTCCCTGATATCAGTTATGGCGCCTACATTTACCACATGCCCATAATTATCTATCTAATAAGGAACGGTATTGCAACGACTACATCCGAAATGGCTCTTTGGCTTCCTTTACCATTGTTGGCGGTATGTCTCGCAAGTTGGTACTTGGTCGAGAAGCCTGCGCTCAAGTTAAAACCGCTTCGCAACAAGGGGCTCGCTAGGGCCGACTCACCGCAAGCAGCAGTTTGAAAAAAGATGCTGCAGACATCAACTTGAGGCGATTCGCCAGTTGCGCCAACCTGACGAAATAGTCTTGGCGCATGTTTTTTTATTGAGTGCTGCAAGCTTCTTTATAGCAAGTTTTTTTCAAGGGTTATGGACAGATAGTTTTTCACCTGACTGTTACCCTGCATGCCCTGCGGTAGTTCTTGCTATTTTCGGTGGCGGTTTCAAGATTGAGACTCTCAGGGCACAAAAACTCATGACGGAGGTCGATGACGCTGGTTCATGATGGAGTGTGCTGCTCGTATCAAATTGTGTTCGGGAGTGATGTGAAAATGAGTTTCTGGTTATTGGTGCCAGCAATCTGCGCTCTTTCGTTTGCTTTGACAGCGATATTACGCCGATACGCATTGGCCAGCAGCATGCTCGATGTGCCAAATCACCGCAGTTCCCACACGGTGCCGACACCGAGAGGCGGAGGGGTATCAATTGTCGTAACCTTTCTGCTGTCTCTAGTGACTGTGAAAACAGGCGGATTCATTGACTTCAGCTTTTTTCTCGGCGCCACTGGCGCCGGCTTGCTGGTCGCGGTGATCGGTTTCATGGACGACCACGGTCACATTGCTGCGCGTTGGCGTTTACTCGGACATTTTGCCGCGGCTGTGTGGATATTGGTCTGGATCGGCGGTCTTGCTCCGATCGTAATATTGGGTTTCACCTTCGACCTGAGCTGGGCGGGCAATGTGCTAGCCCTGTTTTATCTGGTGTGGTTGTTGAATCTGTACAACTTCATGGACGGTATCGATGGAATCGCCAGTGTGGAGGCAATTAGCGTCTGTCTGAGTGCCTGCCTGTTTTACTGGCTCGACGGTCATCACGCACTGATCTGGGGCCCGTTGCTGCTAGCGATGTCGGTGCTGGGTTTTTTGTTCTGGAACTTTCCACCCGCGAAAATTTTCATGGGGGATGCGGGCAGTGGCTTTTTGGGAATCATTCTGGGGATACTGTCGCTTCAGGCGGCTTCAGCCGATCCTCGTTATCTTTGGGTATGGCTGATCTTGCTCGGGGTGTTCATCGTCGATGCCACATTCACCTTGTTAAGACGTCTGCTCCGCGGTGACAGAGTCTATGAAGCCCATAGAAGTCATGCCTATCAGTATGCATCGCGTCAGTTTGGTCAACATCTGCCGGTAACGGTTGCCACAGCGCTGATCAACCTGCTTTGGTTACTTCCCATCGCATCCTGCGTGGTATATCTGGGGCTTGATGGGATGTTGGGCGTTTTGATCGCTTATATCCCGCTGTTGCTGGTGGCAGTGAAGTTTCACGCCGGGGAGCTGGAGGGCAAAGACGTTGTGCGGTGATTGATGGACAAATTCAGTACGGTTTCGGATTATTCCGTACAATGAGGTCGGGTTTCACGGGCGATCAAGTCCGGTCGGTTGAGGTTTATGGATAAATTACGCGCCTTTTTGTTAGGTTTGCCACGCAGGCAAAAACGACTGATTCAAGTTGCCACAGATGTGTTTCTGGTCTGGGGTTCTCTTTGGCTTGCGTTCATCGTCCGGCTCGGCATCGACGATATGTACAACCCGCTTAAAGTACATTTCTGGTTGTTCGTCAGTGCCCCGATCGTTGCAATCCCGCTTTTCATCCGTTTCGGAATGTACCGTGCAGTCATGCGTTACTTCGGTAACGATGCGCTGATCGCGATCGTCAAGGCCGTCAGTCTTTCATCGCTGATCCTGGCGCTGGTGGTTTATTGGTACAGCAACCACGAGGCCGTGGTTCCCCGCTCCATCATTTTCAACTATTGGTGGCTCAGCCTTGTCATTATCGGCGGTCTGCGCCTGTGCATGCGCCAGTATTTCATGGGCGACTGGTTTACCGCAGCCCAGCACGTGCCGTTCACCAGTCGTGACGACGGGCTGACCAAGGTGGCGGTATACGGTGCCGGCGTGGCGGGCAATCAGTTGGTCGCGGCACTTCGCATGGGCCGTGTACTGCGCCCCGTGGCATTCATCGACGATGATCCGGGTATCTCTGACCGTTCCATTTCCGGCCTGCAGGTCTATAAGCCCAAACATATCCAACAGATGATCGACGTGACCGGGGCCCAGGAAATTCTTCTGGCGCTGCCTTCCTCGACACGTGCCCGCCGTCGGGAAATTCTTAACCTGCTGGAAGGTTTCCCGCTCCACGTTCGCAGCGTTCCTAATTTTACTGACCTGGCCAGTGGCCGGGTAAAAGTCGAAGACATTCAAGAAGTCGATATTGCCGACCTGTTGGGGCGTGATGCAGTGCCGGCTCAGCCGGATTTGCTTGAGCGCTGCATCAAGGGCAAAACGGTGATGGTAACCGGCGCAGGAGGATCCATCGGTTCAGAACTGTGCAGGCAGATATTTTCGTTGAGGCCGACCACCCTTCTGCTGTTCGATCATAGCGAGTTCAATCTCTACAGCATTCTGTCTGAGCTCGAACAACGTGGCAGTCGTGAGTCGACCCCTGTTCGATTGCTGCCGATTCTCGGCTCGATTCGCCATCAGGACAAACTGCTGGATGTGATGAAAACCTGGAAGGTCGATACCGTTTATCACGCAGCGGCCTACAAGCATGTGCCGATGGTCGAGCACAATATTGCTGAAGGTGTACTGAACAACGTGATCGGTACACTCAACACCGCGCAAGCCGCGTTGCAGTCAGGCGTTTCCAATTTCGTGTTGATCTCGACTGACAAGGCTGTTCGTCCGACCAATGTCATGGGTAGTACCAAGCGGTTGGCAGAGCTGACGCTCCAGGCCTTGAGTCGTGAAGTCGCACCGGTATTGTTCGGCGACAAGGCCAACGTCTCCCGCGTCAACAAAACCCGCTTCACCATGGTCCGTTTCGGCAATGTCTTGGGCTCGTCCGGCTCGGTGATCCCGCTGTTTCACAGCCAGATCAAATCCGGCGGTCCGCTGACGGTCACACACCCGAAAATCACCCGCTACTTCATGACAATCCCGGAAGCCGCCCAACTGGTGATTCAGGCGGGCTCTATGGGGCAGGGCGGCGATGTGTTCGTGCTGGACATGGGCGAGCCGGTGAGAATCGTGGAACTGGCCGAGAAAATGATCCATCTGTCCGGTCTGAGCATTCGCTCCGAGCGTAATCCGCAGGGTGACATCTCCATTGAGTTCACCGGTTTGCGGCCTGGAGAAAAGCTCTATGAAGAGCTATTGATCGGCGACAACGTTGCCGCCACGCCGCATCCGATGATCATGACTGCCAGTGAAGATCATTTGCCATGGGATGTTCTTAAATCCCGGTTGGGAGAGCTGCTCGCTGCTGTCAATGCGGATGACTACTCCCGCGTCCGCCAGCTTCTGCGCGAAACCGTCAGCGGCTACACCCCTGACGGCGAAATCGTCGACTGGATCTACCAGCAGCGCCGTCTCGAACCCTGATTGTTTCACATCCTGTAACGGACACGTTTTTGACAGGCTCCCATCATCGCCTAAGTTTGGAGAGCAGCTTCGGAAAAGCTGCTTTCTCAATTGATGATGGAGCGTCACTTATGCGTACCGGTTATTTCTACTCCCTGATTTTTGCTTTGCTGACCAGTGCCTCGATTGCCGCCATTGCTGCACCTCTGGCTTCTTCCGAAACGAACAAGGCGCCTGTGGTGATGGACGCCTCAGCCGCTTCTGAAAATCAGAAGGTCAATCTGAACGGTGCCGATGCGGCCACTCTGCAGAAGGAACTTGCAGGCGTAGGTGAGGCCAAGGCGAAAGCGATTGTTGCTTATCGTGAAACAAACGGGCCGTTCGCTTCGGTGGATGAATTGCTGGAAGTGAAGGGTATCGGCAAGGCGATCCTGGATCGCAATCGCGACAAGCTGGAAGTGAACTAAGCTTATTGTTCAACACCAAGGGGCCGGTCATTGACCGGCCCTTTTTGGTTCCCGATTCCTGGGTACATCGCAGAATGACGACAGCCTTTCCGTCGGAAAATAGAAAATTACGGCTATCATATTGCCTTGATATTATGCCTATAATAATTTCAGTCGCCACTGAAGCCCTCTGCTTTTCAGCGGTCGCTCATCCCTTACGCATTCCAGGAGTATCGTCATGAATTCCCAAAAATCCCAAGGTACGGCGCTTGTCACGGGCGCTTCTTCCGGCATCGGTGCGGTGTACGCCGAGCGATTGGCGGCACGTGGATTTGATCTTTTGCTGGTGGCTCGCGATCAGAAACGCCTGGAGTCTGCTGCAGGCAAACTGCGGGACGCTCACGGTGTCAGGGTCGAAGTGTTGAAGGCCGATCTGACGCAAAAGGATGAAGTGCTCAAGCTTGAGCAGCGTCTGCGCAGCGATTCCAGTATCAGCCTGCTGGTCAACAATGCGGGGGTGGCAGTCAATGGCTTGCTGGCCAACGCTGATCCCGAGGTACTGGAGCAACTGATTCAGTTGAATGTCACAACCCTGACCCGCCTGGCCGCCGCCGCGGCGTCGGCATTTACCACCGCCGGGCGCGGCACGATTATTAATATCGCGTCAGTGGTCGCCTTGTTCCCCGAACGTTTCAATGCCACCTACAGTGCCAGCAAGGCCTACGTGTTGAGCCTCACTCAGTCGCTCAATACGGAACTTGAAGGCACCGGGGTCAAGGTGCAAGCGGTATTGCCCGGTGTGACCCGAACTGAAATCTGGGAACGGTCCGGCACTGACGCCAGTGGCATACCCGCGGAGATGGTCATGGAGGCGGGCGAAATGGTCGATGCCGCATTGTCCGGGCTGGATCAGGGCGAACTCGTCACGATTCCTTCGCTGCCCGATGCTGGGGAATGGCAAGCCTTTGTCGCCGCGCGTCATGTAATGGCCCCGAATCTGTCCCACAGTTCGGCGGCCAGTCGTTACAAGTGAATTGATTCGTGAGAGGTCAACCCGATATGGATCAGCGTCGAGTAGTTGTCACGGGTATGGGCCTGGTGTCGCCCCTGGGCAGTGATGTTGAAGTCGTCTGGCAGCGCTTGCTGGCCGGGCGGTCAGGATTGCGAAATCTGCCGGAAGAGGTCATCGCCGATCTGCCGACCCGGGTCGGTGGGGTGGTGTCGACGGTGGAGGAAGACGCCGAAGCGGGTTTCGATCCGGATCGCGCCACGCCGCCCAAAGAACAGAAGAAGATGGATCGGTTCATTCTGTTCGCGATGGAGGCTGCACGGCAGGCGCTTGAGCAGGCGGGCTGGCACCCGACGGAATCTCAAGCTCAGGAACGCACGGCCACTATCATTGGCTCCGGTGTCGGCGGCTTCGGTGCGATCGCCGATGCCGTGCGCACCACCGACAGCCGTGGTCCGCGTCGCTTGTCGCCGTTCACCATCCCTTCGTTTCTGGTCAACCTCGCGGCGGGCCATGTCTCGATCCAGCACGGGCTAAAGGGGCCGCTTGGCGCACCGGTCACCGCGTGTGCCGCCGGCGTGCAGGCGATCGGTGACGCCGCTCGGCTGATTCGTGCCGGTGAGGCCGACATTGCCGTGTGCGGCGGCGCGGAAGCCTGCATCGACCGCGTGAGCCTTGCCGGATTTGCAGCGGCGCGGGCGCTTTCCAGTGGTTACAACGACACGCCCGAGCGTGCTTCGCGCCCGTTCGACAGCGGGCGTGACGGTTTCGTGATGGGCGAGGGAGCAGGCCTGTTGGTGATCGAATCACTGGAACATGCACTGGCACGCGGTGCGCAACCATTGGCCGAGCTGGTCGGCTACGGTACAACGGCCGACGCCTATCACCTGACCGCCGGGCCGGAAGACGGCAGCGGAGCTCGACGAGCCATGACGCTGGCGCTGGCTCAGGCCGGTATTGCGCCGGATCAGGTGCAGCATCTGAATGCACATGCGACCTCGACGCCGGTTGGCGACCTGGGTGAACTGGCTGCAATCAAGTCGGTGTTTGGAGCGAAAAACTCAATCGCCGTGACCTCGACCAAATCTGCGACCGGGCATTTGCTGGGTGCTGCGGGAGGTCTGGAGGCGATCTTCACGCTGTTGGCGATCCGCGACCAGACCGTTCCACCGACCCTTAACTTGGACAATCCCGATCCGGCCAGCGAGGGCGTGGATATCGTCCATGGTCAGGCCCGGCCAATGTCGATCGAGTACGCGTTGTCCAACGGCTTCGGCTTCGGTGGCGTCAATGCAAGCGTGCTGTTCAAGCGCTGGCAGGCTTAGTTTTCGGAGCGCTTGAGGTGTTCGCGGGTGACGTCCAGGATCTGTTGCGCGAATTCGCCATCGGCGACGCTGCGTGACAGTAGAAGCGCACCCGCCAGCGTCGCCATGATGACGATGCTGCGCTCGGCGGCGTTCTCGCCTTCAAGGGTGCTGCGGATCTGTTCGAGGCGCGCCTTGAGCACGAGATCGCTGGTCGGACTTGGCTGACCGCGCAACCCCAGCTCCGAAGAAATGGTCAACAGCGGGCAGCCTTCATGAGGGCTGGTCTGGTGCCATTCGGACAGATAAGTATCGATGAACAGCGCCAGCGGATTCTCCTGCGCGAAGATCTCCGCGCACAACCCCGCGACCTGCTCACCGGCCGCTTGCAGGGCTTTTTCGACGAGGTCGTCCTTGGATTTGAAATGCGAATAAAAGCCGCCGTGGGTCAGCCCCAGCGCTTTCATCAAGGGTTGCAAGCCGGTCGCGCCGATGCCGTCCTTGCGGAACCGCTCTGACGCTTCCTTGATAATGCGTTGATGGGTCTGGGCTTTATGATCTTGCGAGTAACGCATCTAGACTCTCCGCAACAGGACCAACATTTTAACCAATGAAAATTGAATGGTGACTGTACTTCTACTTCTAAAAAACTCGCGACTGAATTCAAGATGATCCTATCAGCGGATGTCGGTTGGCACGGATAGTGGTTGCAGCTCACAAAGTTGCCATCACCGAAGGAGCAGGAGAACCATGTACAAAGACTATCCGGCCGCCTATCAGGTCAGTAAAGGCTCGGCCCTGCAGGTCAACACTGCGTTCTACGAGCGGATTCGCGACAGAAAGGAGGCGCGGACCCTGATCGAACAATTCGAAGTGCCGATCCGCACCGGTCGCGCCTGGCATGTTCCGGCGGGGCATGTGTTTCGTGTCACCACACCGGTGGGGCCGCAGGTGGGCGATTTCAATGTGTGGAATGCCCACGATCCCCGCGAACGGATGTGGGCGGCGCGCACCCGCCAACTGCAAGGTGCGCATGTCAGCACTCATGATCGCCTCTGGTCGAATCTGCCGTTTCTGCGGCCACTGGTGACCATCACCGACGACAGCCTGGCCGATTACGGCATCGACGAGCACGGTGGGCGTCTGCACGACTTGCTCGGCACACGCTGCGATCCCTACGTGAACAAGATGCTCACCGGTGAAGACTTTCATCACCATTGTCATTCCAACCTGACCCGTGCCGTGCTACCGCACGGTCTGACCGAATTCGACGTGCACGACGTGTTGAACATCTTCCAGTGCACGGGCCTGAATCACGATGACCTGTATTTCATGAAGGCCTGTCCGGCACAGAAGGGCGATTACCTGGAGTTCTTCGCGGAAATCGACTTGCTGTGTGCATTGTCGACGTGCCCCGGCGGGGATCTGTCGCTGGCGATGTGGGGGCCGGATGCGCAGGACCCGTTAAGCGTGTGCCGTCCGCTGGGGGTGGAAATCTATCGTCTGGACGATGAGCTGCTCGAAGGCTGGAGCCAGCCGGAACGCGCGGCATACAAAGGCCTGCATGGCTTGCACATTGCCAAGGCCGACTGGGAAAAGTAACTGCGAAAAAAACAAACCCCGCCAATTCAGGCGGGGTTTTTCGTTCAGCGGTCCTGCGCGTCCTTGATGTCCGCTTCGGCATTGCGCTCGGCAACGCGTTGACGTTGTTCTTCGGTCAGTTCGACCTTGTTGGCGGTGTCGCGCAGCATCATCAGACCCCCCACGATCGAGCCGATTGCAACGACCAGAATCAACCAGGCATACCAGGGCATAGCGGCTCTCCTTAATGGCAGGTCGACCGGCGAGGATTTCGCCGACGATGCTGCTTACCACGTTTGAGCGATGGGAAATCGCAGTGGTTCCATTCTAGGCCGGTTATGCCCGGTGCGGTTAAAGCCCGGTCAGCATGGCGTCAGCCGGAGCATTCGCACGCAACTGACCTGTGAGCAAAAAGTAGCCGAAGCCGACCGCCATGAAACCCAGGAAAATCAAGCCGATCAACGCATTGAACCAGGCCATCGCTATCAGGCACACCACAGCCAGCACCAGCGCAATGAACGGGATCAACGGGTAGCACGGCGCACGGAAAGTCCGCTCAAGGTTCGGTTCGCTTTTGCGCAGCTTGAACAGGCTGAGCATGCTCATGATGTACATCACGATGGCGCCGAACACGGCCATGGTGATCATCGCGGCAGTCAGGGTCATGCCACCGAGGTTGATCAGGCCGTCGCTGTAGATCGCGGCAATGCCGATCACGCCGCCGGCGATGATTGCCCGGTGCGGAGTCTGGAAACGCGAGAGTTTCGCCAGCGAGGCCGGCAGGTATCCGGCGCGGGCGAGGGCGAAGAACTGCCGCGAGTAGCCGAGAATGATCCCGTGGAAACTTGCCACCAGCCCGAACAGGCCGATCCACACCAGCATGTGCAGCCAGCCGGAGTTGTCGCCGACCACCGCTTTCATCGCCTGTGGCAGCGGGTCGTTGATGTTCGACAGGGTGCGCCAGTCGCCGACGCCGCCGGCAAAGAACATCACGCCCATCGCCAGCAGCACCAGCGTCAGGATGCCGCTGATGTAGGCCTTGGGAATCGTGCGCTTCGGATCCCTGGCCTCTTCGGCCGCCATGGCCGCGCCTTCAATCGCGAGGAAGAACCAGATCGCGAATGGAATCGCCGCGAACATGCCGGCAATCGCCGGTGCGCCAAATACGTCTGCGCCGGCCCAGCCGTTGAGGGCGAAGTTGCTGAAGCTGAAGGCCGGTGCGACCACGCCCATGAACACCAGCAACTCGGCGACGGCCAGCACGCAGACGATCAACTCGAAGGTCGCGGCCAGTTTCACACCGAGGATGTTCAGTCCCATGAAGACGATGTACGCGCCGACCGCGGCGTGTTTCGGATCGAGGGCCGGAAACTGCACATTGAGATAGGCGCCGATCGCCAGGGCAATTGCGGGCGGGGCGAAGACAAACTCGATCAGCGTGGCCAGTCCGGCGATCAATCCACCTTTTTCACCGAACGCCCGGCGACTGTAGGCGAACGGCCCGCCCGCATGCGGGATCGCCGTGGTCAGTTCGGTGAAACTGAAGATGAAGCAGGTGTACATGGTCGCGACCATGAACGAAGTCACCAGAAAGCCCAGTGTTCCGGCGACGCCCCAGCCGTAACTCCAGCCGAAATACTCCCCGGAAATCACCAGCCCCACCGCAATGCCCCACAGATGCAACGTGCCCAGCGTGGGTTTGAGTTGTGTGTTCATGCGTTTGCTCCCTGAACGGTTTGGAAAGCTCGGGGGAGGGCGTGTGCAGTGGGCGTGCCATTTTGTATTGGTGGGTCGCAATGGGCTGAAAGCTGTCGTATCGGGGATGTTCGTGGCGCAATAACTGCTTTTTGTGCGCCAGTTGAGTGCGATGTTGACGGTTATGCCGTCTTCGCGAGCAGGCTCGCTCCCACAGGGGGAATGCATTTCAAAGTGTGGGAGCGAGCCGGGTCGCAGAGGGTCCCGGCCTTACGGGGCAAAAACCTGTTGTAAAGCCGGCATAAACCCACTCTTTACGCTTTCTTTATGCGCCGCCCGCCCCCTCGGTCTCGTTCCTTTACAGCCTCCTTTCCGACAATGCCTCCACACGCGGCAATACGCCGTAACACGGAGATCTTCCATGAGCGTTCTGGACGGGGTGTCCCTGCTGCTGGCAGCGGGGCTGTTCATTTATCTGTTGGTTGCGCTGTTGCGCGCAGATCGGAACTAGGAGCGGTTATGCACAGTTATGACTATTGGCAGATCCTCGCGTTTTTCGCGTTGGTGTTGCTGCCGGCGCCGTTCCTCGGGCGTTTCTACTACAAAGTGATGGAAGGTCAGCGGACCTGGCTGACGCCGATTCTCGGCCCGGTCGAACGTGGCTGTTACCGCATTGCCGGGGTCAATCCGCAGGACGAGCAGAGCTGGCAGAAGTACACGCTGGCGCTGCTGGCGTTCAACCTCGCGGGTTTTCTGCTGTTGTTCGCGATCCTGTTGTTCCAGGATCACTTGCCGCTGAACCCGCAAAACCTGCCGGGCCAGGAGTGGACCCAGGCGTTCAACACCGCCGTCAGCTTCATGACCAACACCAACTGGCAGTCCTACAGCGGTGAAGCGACTCTCAGCTACCTGAGCCAGATGGTCGGCCTCACCGTGCAGAATTTCGTCAGCGCCGCCACCGGCCTCGCCGTGTTGGTCGCGCTGTGCCGTGGCATCGGTCGCAAATCCGCCAAGACCCTCGGCAACTTCTGGGCCGACATGACCCGTGCCACCCTCTACGGTCTGCTGCCGCTGTGCCTGCTGCTGGCGCTGTATCTGGTGTGGCAGGGCGTGCCGCAGACCTTCGCGCAATACGTGAATGCGGTGACGCTGCAAGGCGTCGATCAGGTCATTCCACTGGGTCCGGCGGCCAGCCAGATTGCGATCAAGCAACTGGGCACCAACGGCGGCGGCTTCTTTGGCGTCAACTCGGCGCATCCGTTCGAGAACCCGACCGCGTGGAGCAATCTGTTTGAAGTGTCTTCGATCATCCTGATCCCGGTGGCGCTGGTGTTCACCTTCGGTCACTACGTCAAGGATCTGCGTCAGAGCCGCGCCATCATCGGCTGCATGCTCGCGCTGTTCCTGATCGGCGGCGCCACTTCGCTGTGGGCCGAGTATCAGCCAAACCCTGCGCTGAACAACGTGGCCGTCGAACAGACTGCACCGCTGGAAGGCAAGGAATCGCGCTTCGGCACTACCGCCACCGTGTTGTGGTCGGTGACCACCACCGCTGCATCGAACGGGTCGGTCAACGGCATGCATGACAGCCTGAACCCGCTCAGCGGCATGGTGGCGCTGGTCAACATGATGGTCGGCGAAGTGATCTTCGGCGGCGTCGGTGCCGGTCTCTACGGCATGTTGCTCAACGTGCTGATCGCGGTGTTCCTCGCGGGTCTGATGATCGGCCGTACGCCGGAATACCTCGGCAAGAAACTCCAGGCCCGTGAGGTGCAACTGCTGGTCGTGACCTTGCTGGTGATGCCGGTCGGCGTGCTGGTACTGGGCGCGATTGCCGCGGCCCTGCCTGGCCCGGCGGCAACCATCAGCAACCCCGGCCCTCATGGCTTCAGCCAGTTGCTGTACGCCTACACCTCGGCCAGTGCCAACAACGGCTCGGCATTCGGTGGCCTGAGTGCGAACACCCCGTTCCACAACCTGATGCTTGGTCTGGGCATGTTGATCGGTCGCTTCGGTTACATCCTTCCGGTACTGGCCCTGGCCGGCAGCCTGGCGATGAAGAAAACCGCACCGATCGGCCAGAACAGCTTTCCGACCCACGGCCCGCTGTTCGTGACCCTGCTGACCGTGACCATTTTGCTGGTCGGCGGCCTGACTTTCCTGCCGACCCTGGCGTTGGGCCCGATCGCTGAACACCTGAGCATGGGCTTCTAAGGAATCCATCATGAATATGCATGTTCCCGCTTCAAAACCGGCGGTAGCCGCCAAGTCGGCAGAAGCCCCCAAAACCGCGATCAGCGCCCTGTGGCGTCCGGCGCTGGTGCAAGCATTCGTCAAGCTCGACCCGCGTCAGCTGGTGCGCTCGCCGGTAATGCTGGTGGTTGAACTGACCGCTATTTTCACCACCGTGCTGTGCTTCATTCCGGACACCATCGTGCCGACCTTCGTTGCAGCGCAGATCGCGCTGTGGCTGTGGTTCACCGTGCTCTTCGCCAACTTCGCCGAAGCGCTGGCCGAAGGCCGTGGCAAGGCCCGCGCCGACAGTCTCAAGGCTGGCAGCGAAGGGCTGAGCGCCCGACGCAAACTGGCCAACGGCAGCTTCCAGGTGGTGCCCGCCGCCAGCCTGCGCAAGGGCGATGTGGTGCGGGTCGAAGCCGGGGAAATGATCCCCGGCGACGGTGAGGTCATCGAAGGCATCGCGGCGGTCAATGAAGCGGCGATCACCGGTGAATCGGCTCCGGTGATCCGCGAATCCGGCGGTGACCGTTCCGCTGTCACCGGCAACACCCGACTGGTGTCTGACTGGCTGCTGGTGAAGATCACCGCCAACCCGGGGGAATCGACCCTCGACCGCATGATCGCACTGGTCGAAGGCGCCAAACGTCAGAAGACCCCTAACGAAGTGGCGCTGGACATCCTGCTGATCGGCCTGACCCTGATCTTTCTGCTGGTGGTCGTGACCCTGCAACCTTTCGCCCACTTCGCAAACGGCAGTCTGCCGCTGGTGTTCCTGGTGGCGTTACTGGTCACGCTGATTCCGACCACCATCGGCGGTCTGCTGTCGGCCATCGGTATTGCCGGGATGGATCGTCTGGTGCGTCTGAACGTGATTGCCAAGTCCGGTCGTGCCGTGGAAGCGGCGGGTGATGTGCATGTACTGCTGCTGGACAAGACCGGCACCATCACCTTCGGCAACCGTCGTTGCAGTGCGGTGTATGCCGCGCCTGGTGTGAATGCCCGAGAGTTGGCCGAAGGTGCGCTGTTCGCTTCGCTCGCCGATGAAACCGCCGAGGGCAAGTCCATCGTCGAGTACTTGCGCGGTTCCAGTCCGCAGCCGGAGCCCGCACCTGAAGCGTTGACTGCCGTTCCGTTCAGCGCGGAAACCCGCTTGTCCGGTGTCGACTATCAGGGCCGCGTGTTCCGCAAGGGCGCGGTGGATTCGCTGCTGGCGTTCCTCGGTCAACAACGCAAGGATCTGGCGCCGGCGCTGTCCCGTGAAATCGACAAGATTGCCCAGAGCGGCGGCACCCCGTTGCTGGTCTGCGCCGACGGCAAGCTGCTCGGTGCGATTCATCTGAAAGACGTGGTCAAGCCGGGCATCCGCGAGCGTTTCGCCGAGCTGCGCAAACTGGGGATTCGCACCGTGATGGTCACGGGCGACAACCCGTTGACCGCCGCCGCGATTGCCGCCGAAGCGGGTGTGGATGACGTACTGGCCGAAGCGACTCCGGAGAAAAAACTGGCACGCATCCGTCACGAGCAGAACGACGGTCGCCTGGTCGCGATGTGCGGCGACGGTGCCAACGATGCCCCGGCGCTGGCCCAGGCCGACGTCGGCATGGCGATGAACGACGGCACTCAGGCAGCACGCGAAGCGGCCAACATGGTCGACCTCGACAGCGATCCGACCAAGCTGCTGGACGTAGTGCAGATCGGCAAGGAGCTGCTGGTGACCCGTGGCGCGTTGACGACCTTTTCCATCGCCAACGACGTGGCCAAGTACTTTGCGATCCTGCCGGCACTGTTCGCGGCGATCTACCCGCAACTGGGCGTGCTGAACATCATGCATTTGAGCAGCCCGCAGAGCGCGATCCTGTCAGCCATCGTCTTTAACGCCCTGATCATCGTCGTGCTGATCCCGCTGGCCTTGCGCGGCGTTCGGGTGCAGGCGGCGAGTGCGGCGGCGCTGTTGCGACGCAATCTGCTGATCTATGGCCTGGGCGGGATTCTGGTGCCGTTCGTGGGGATCAAGGCGATCGACATGCTGTTGACGGCGTTGCATCTGGTTTGAACCTGAACAGCGGTGTGCCGGGCACACCGCTTCAAACACGAATTCGAGGATTTTGAGATGTCCACAATGTTACGTCCGGCCCTGAGCCTGCTAGTGCTGATGACCCTGGTCACCGGGGTTGCCTATCCGTTGGTGGTGACTGGCATTGCCCAGGTCGCCTTCCCCGAGCAGGCCAACGGCAGCCTGGTGCGCGACGCCGAAGGCAAGGTGCGCGGCTCGTCGCTGATCGCTCAGGATTTTGTCGGCGATGCGTGGTTTCATCCACGTCCTTCGGCCGGTGCCTTTGCCACCGTTTCCAGCAGCGCGAGCAACCTGTCGCCGAGCAATCCGGCGCTGGCCACTCGGGTGATCGATGACGCCAACAAACTGCTGGTACCCGGTCAGGGGCCGGTGCCGCTGGCGCTGCTGACCACCTCCGGCAGCGGTCTCGATCCGCACTTGCCACCGGCGGCGATTGCCTATCAACTGGCGCGTGTTGCCGCCGCGCGTAATGTACCGGTGGCGACCTTGCAGCAGTTGCTCGACGCGCACATCGAACAGCCGCTGGTGGGCCCACCGGTGGTGAATGTGCTGGCGTTGAACATGGCGCTGGAAAAACTGTAATGAATCCTTCAGGAAGAGAGTTTCAGGCATGAGTGACTCCGGCCGCGCCGACGCGCTGTTAGCAGAACTGCCCCGCGACGGACGCGGCCGGCTCAAGGTTTTCCTCGGCGCTGCGCCGGGCGTGGGCAAGACCTACGCGATGCTGCAGGCCGCGCACAGCCAGTTGCGCCAGGGCGTGAAGGTCATCGCGGGCGTGGTCGAAACCCACGGCCGCGCCGAAACCGAAGCGCTGCTCGGCGGCCTGCCGCAAATGCCGCTGGTGCGTTCGCAATACCGTGGCGTGACGTTGGAGGAAATGGACCTTGACGGGCTGCTCGCCGCCAAACCCAAACTGGTGCTGGTGGACGAGCTCGCCCACAGCAACGCCCCCGGCAGTCGCCACGCCAAACGCTGGCAGGATATCCAGGAACTGCTCGCCGCCGGAATCGACGTCTACACCACGGTCAACGTCCAGCACCTGGAAAGCCTCAACGATCAGGTGCGGGGCATCACGGGTGTGCAGGTACGTGAAACCCTGCCGGACTGGGTCTTGCAGGAAGCCTACGAGCTGCTGCTGATCGACCTGCCGCCCCGGGAACTGCTGGAGCGCTTGCGCGAAGGCAAGGTCTATGTGCCGGAGCAGGCCAGGGCTGCAATCGATGCGTTTTTTACCCAGACCAACCTCACCGCGTTGCGTGAACTGGCAATGCAGACCGCGGCGGCGCAGGTCGATAACGATCTGGCCCAGGGCTACCGCAAGCTCGGCCAGGCGGCGCCGGCAGTACGCGGACGCCTGCTGGTCGGCGTCGATGGCAATGCCGATGCCGAACGACTGGTGCGTCACGCCAGCCGTGTTGCCCAACGTCGGCATTTGCCGTGGAGCCTGGTGCACGTCGACAACGGCAGCGTGCGCGATGAGCAATCGCGCTTGCGCCTGCAAGGCGCCCAGCAACTGGCCGAACGGCTGGGTGGGGAAGTGGTGCTGCTGCGGGCCGGCGAAGTGGCCAAGACCCTGATCCAGCATGCCACCGAGCGCCGCGCCAGTCTGGTACTGGTCGGTCAGTCGCGTCCGAGCCTGCGCCGACGCTTGTTCGGTGGTGGTCTGGCGGCACGGTTGCTGCGCCAGTCCCACGGCCTGGAAATCAACGTGCTCGACAGCGATCACGAGCAGCGTGCGCCTCGCCTGCGGACCGCGCCGACACTGGTGTGGTTCGACTATGCGCTGGCGCTGGTGGCCACGATCCTGGCCAGTGCATTGGCGTGGGCGGTGTCGAGCGTATTGCCGTTGCCGAACATCTCGCTGGTGTTTCTTGCCGCCGTGCTGCTGGTCGCGGTGCGCAGCAGCCTGGGACCTTCGCTGGCCTGTGCGGCGTTGTCGTTCCTGACCTACGACTTTCTGTTCATCCCGCCGAATTTTTCCTTCGCCATCCAGCGCGAAGAAGACGTGCTGACCTTGCTGTTCTTCCTGCTGATGGCGGCACTCACCGGTAATCTGGCGGCGCGTCAGCGTCGGCAATTGCAGGCGTTGCGCGATACCCAGGAAGAGACCACCGAGCTGCTCGACCTGTCGCGCAAGCTCACCGCCGCCACCGACCGTCAGGCCGTGGTCAGCGCTGCCGCACAGCACCTCAATGGCTGGAGCGACCTGCAAGTGTGCCTGCTCGATCGCGACGGGCAGGGGGGCTGGAAAGTCGAGACCGGCGGGCCGCTGCAATTCACCGAATCCGAACGCGCCGCCGCTGACTGGGCCTGGCAACACGATCAGCCGGCGGGCATGGGCACCGGTACGTTGCCGTTCGGGCGTTGGTGGTGGTGGCCGCTGTCGGTGGAGGACGGGCCATTGGCGCTGCTCGGTGTGTGCGCCAAAGAGGGCCAGACATTGAGCGGGCAACGCCGCCGCTTGTTGACCGCGTTGAGCCAGCCACTGGCTCAGGCCCTGGCTCGGGCGCAACTGGCCGATGATCTCGAAGCCGCGCGTCTGCACGGCGAAACCGAACAACTGCGCAGCGCCTTGCTGGCCTCGGTATCCCACGATCTGCGCACGCCACTGACGTCAATGCGCGGCAGCATCGACAGCCTGCTGGCGCTCGGCGAAGCGATCCCGCTGGAGGACCGTCGCGAGTTGCTGGAAGGCACCCGTGATGAAGCCGAGCGCCTGGACCGCTACATCCAGAACTTGCTGGACATGACCCGCCTCGGCCATGGCGCCCTGAAACTGGCGCGGGACTGGGTGTCGCCGGCGGATATCGTCGGCAGTGCCCTCAATCGCCTGCGCGCCGTGTTGTCGTCGCTGCAGGTGAGCACCGATGTACCGGCCGAATTGCCCTTGTTGTTCGTCCATGCCGCACTGATCGAGCAGGCGCTGGTCAATGTGCTGGAAAATGCCGCACGCTTCTCGCCGTCCCATGGCCGTCTGCAATTGCGCGCCGGAGCGGATGACAGCGAAGTGTTTTTCTCGGTCAGCGATGAAGGGCCGGGGATTCCGGTCGATGAGCGGGCGAAGATTTTCGACATGTTCTACACCGCCGCCCGGGGCGATCGTGGCGGGCAGGGCACCGGCCTGGGCCTGGCGATCTGTCAGGGCATGGTCGGTGCCCATGGCGGGCGGATCAGTGTCGGCGAGGGCATCGACGGTCGCGGCACCTGCATCACCCTGCACCTGCCTTTGCAGACGCAACCGGGGATGGACGGTGAAGCCTGATCCTGCCTGCGCTACTCTCTTGCCACTCTTTTGTGTTGATGTGAACCCATGAGCCAGACTGCGACCATTTTGGTCATCGACGATGAACCGCAGATTCGCAAATTCCTGCGCATCAGCCTCGCCTCACAAGGCTACAAGGTGCTGGAAGCCGGAACCGGCGCCGAGGGCCTGGCCCAGGCGGCGCTGAACAAGCCTGACTTGCTGGTGCTTGACCTCGGCCTGCCGGACATGGATGGCCAGCAAGTGCTGCGCGAGTTTCGCGAGTGGGCCACGGCGCCTGTGCTGGTGCTGTCGGTGCGTGCCGGCGAAGGGCAGAAAGTCCAGGCGCTGGATGGCGGTGCCAATGACTACGTGACCAAGCCGTTCGGCATTCAGGAGTTCCTCGCCCGGGTGCGTGCGCTGTTGCGTCAGGCGCCGGCCGGCGAATCGCAGCAGGCTGCGTTGAGTTTCGGCCCGCTGACCGTGGACCTGGCCTATCGCCGGGTGCTGCTTGACGGCGTCGAAGTCGCCTTGACCCGCAAGGAATACGCGGTGCTGGCGCAACTGGCGCGGCATCCGGGCCGGGTGATTACCCAGCAGCAATTGCTCAAGGATATCTGGGGGCCGACCCACACCGAGGACAGTCACTACCTGCGGATCGTCGTCGGCCATCTGCGACAGAAACTGGCGGACGATCCGACCCGGCCACGGTTTATCGTGACCGAGGCGGGTGTCGGTTATCGGTTGTTGAGCGAGAGCAGCGTTTAGCTCTGCTCGCTCTCATAACGGTCGAGGGTGTCCCGGGCAATTTCGCGACCCAGTGCGATGAGTTCTGGAGCCTTGTAGAACTCGAAGAACCGGCACACCCGCTTCGGTACGTTGATCAGAATGTCCGGCGGATACCCGGCGATTTTGTATTGCGCCAGGGACGTCTGCATCACCTCGAAACTCTGGTTGATCAGATCCAGCAATGACGCGGGCCCGACGTTGTCGACGATGAACGATCCGGTGGCGGATTTCGGTGCGCCGTCACGCTCGGGGGCGGCGGCGGGTTGCTGGGTTTCCGGTTCCGCGCCTTCTACCCACGGATTGATATCCGCCGCTTCGGCTCGCAAGGCTTCCTGTTCCAGCAGCAACAATTGCTCGGCCTGTTTGCGGCGGAACGGCATCTTCGATCCCAATGAATTGATAAGGCTGTCGAAGCGCGTACGGAATGCAGCGGGGCGCTGGATCACTGGCAGTTTGTAATGACGCTGGTTGGTCGAGTTGAGATTGACCGCGACGATCAGATCGCAGTGACTCGACACCACCGGCACGATCGGCAACGGGTTGAGAATGCCGCCGTCCACCAGCATCCGGTTACCCTGCATCACCGGGGTGAACAGGCTGGGAATCGCCGCCGAGGCGCGCATGGCCTGATGCAGGCAGCCTTCCTGAAACCAGATTTCCTGTTGATTGGTGAGGTCGGCGGCCACCGCCGTGTAGGGGATGCGCAGCTCTTCGATGTTGATTTCGCCCACGATCTTGCGGATCTGGCCGAAGACCTTTTCGCCACGGATTGCCCCGAGGCGGAAACTCACGTCCACCAGCCGCAACACGTCGAGGTAATCCAAGCCTTCGATCCAGCTGCGGTACTCGTCGAGCTTTCCGGCGGCGTAGATTCCGCCGACCACCGCGCCCATCGAACAACCGGCGATGCAGGCAATGTCATAACCCCGTCGTTCAAGCTCTTCGATGACCCCGATATGGGCATAGCCCCGGGCGCCACCGGAACCCAGTACGAGTGCGACACGCTTTTTCATCAGACTTCCTCCCCCGACAGGTTTCCACAATGCACCCATCGAGGGTCGGGCTACAATCGCCGCAGTCGTCCGGGACGGCGCTGGCGTCGTTTTTTCGATACTTCGTGACCCGCTGGCGTTATCTTTTGCCATGCGGTGGATTCACGGGGCACAAGGCACTTTTCCCCCGCCCGAACGTCTTAACTGCACGACTGTTGACCTATCTTGAGGTGTAAATGATGAAAGCCTGGATCTGTGTGCCCCTGATTGCCCTGGCATTGGCCGGTTGCGCCGGCAAGACCGCCTACCGCGACAGCTGCGGCAGTCAGCTCGATGCGGCGTGGCATGAACTGGATCTGGCCAAGGCCGAGGGATTTGCCGGTACCGTGAGCTACTCCAAGGCCCTGTCGTTGCTGACCGCAGCCAAGACCCAGCAGCAATTCGAGGGCTTTGAGGGTTGCAGCAAAAAAGCCGAGAAAGCGCGTTTCTACATTCGCGAATCCCGCGCCGGGCGCTAAGCTGCTGACGTAGCGCAATGGCAGGCCAGCCATGCCGGCGCACACTTATGTAACGGATTGAAGTCAGGAGCAAGTCATGTCTGCGTTGGTCGACCGGTTGGTGGCTCATGTCCTGAGTCTGGAAGTCAGGCTGCTGGCCTGTCAGGCGCGTCTGGCCGCGCGCACCGACCCGGAGGCGCTGCATGACCTGCGCACCACCGTGCGCCGTTTGCGCAGCCTGCTGCGACCGTTGCGTGGTTTGCCCGGTGTCGAACAGCTGGAAGATGCGGCGGCGGCGGTGGGGCAACTGACCACGCCGTGGCGTGACCGTGAAGTGCTGGCGGCCTGGCTGACCGAGCATGGTCAGCCGGCGGCTGCACAGCGGCGGATGGCGCAGATGGCCGAGGCTTACCCACGCTTGGCGGCCAGCGCCGAAGTGGCTTCCCTGCTGATGATCCTCGATGCCTTTCCGCGTTTCCTGCGGGCCTCCCAGCGTCAGGACTTGCTCGATAAACTGGGCAAACGCATCGAAAAACGTCTGGCCAAACAGTGGAAGAACCTCGACGTGGCGCTGCACGATCCGGCCCATGACCGCCACCGTCTGCGTCTGTTGATCAAGCGTGTGCGTTACGGCATCGAAGCCTATCCCGAACTCGATCGTCTGCCGAAGCCGGCGCTGGCGCGTTTGAAGTCCGCGCAGGGCGCACTGGGCGATTGGCATGATTGCTGGCAATGGCTGGCGAAAGCCGAGCAGGAGGCCGATCTGCGCCCCTGCGTCGCCACCTGGCAGGCGACCATGGTCAAGGCCGAGATCAAGGCTGATCGGGTACTGGAAAAACTCAGCGCAGCCTGCTTCAAGCCCTGAATCCATCTCCCGCCCCGGTGAGGTGTCTTATCTGTCAGTCTCTTTGACCGGAATGGACGCTGCGCCGCTCTGCCGCGCTGGTTAAGATCCGGTCATTCCCTTTTCG
This sequence comes from Pseudomonas sp. KCJK9016, assembly GCF_046231795.1. Classification (NCBI taxonomy): domain Bacteria; kingdom Pseudomonadati; phylum Pseudomonadota; class Gammaproteobacteria; order Pseudomonadales; family Pseudomonadaceae; genus Pseudomonas; species Pseudomonas sp. KCJK9016. The sequence goes on from NZ_JBJJMM010000006.1 coordinate 131,845, forward strand.
TGTCCGAGGTTTCCATGCGTTTTTGCGATCTGATCGATGCTGTCCATCGTCAACCGGAGGTCGTGATTCCGGCCGAATGGGGGCAGGGGCGTGCAAGCTTCGGCGGGCTGGTGGCGGCGCTGCAATACGAGGTGATGCGCGCGCGGGTGCCGGCGGAGCGGCCTGTGCGCTCGCTGGCAATTACTTTTGTCGGTCCCGTTGAGCCCGGAGTACCGGTGAGCTTTGGGGTGGAAATCCTGCGTGAAGGCAAAGCGGTCATTCAGGTGCTGGGGCGGGCCGTGCAGAACGGTCAGGTGGTGACCATGGTGCAAGGCAGCTTCGGTGCTTCGCGTCCTTCGGAAGTGGCGGTCGAAGCCTATCCGGCACCCGAGATGAAGCACTGGGACGAGTGCCCGGAGTTGCCTTACCTCAAAGGCGTGACCCCGGAATTCATGCGTCATCTGGCCATGCGCTGGAGTGTCGGCGGCATGCCGTTCACCGGCAACCGATCGCGGTTGATGGGCGGCTGGGTGCGGCTGCGTGGGGATGTGAAGGAAGAGCCGGTCAACGAGGCGCATCTGCTGGCGCTGGTCGATGCCTGGCCGCCTGCGTTGTTGCCGTATCTGAAGAAGCCGGCGCCGGGCAGCACGCTGACCTGGACCATCGAATTCGTTCAGCCGTTACGGGCGTTGAGCACGCTGGACTGGTGCCAGTATCTGGCGGACATCGAATATGCCGCCGACGGTTATGGTCATGTCGCCGCGAAACTATGGAGCGCTCAAGGTGAACTGATTGCGATGAGCCGGCAGACAGTGACGATTTTCGCCTGACTCAATGCCGACGATGGCGCTCACGCCAGGCGCGATACCAGCCACCGCTGAGCAGGAAGCGTGGAAAGGTCAGAAACTGCTCGACCAGCAGGCGCGACACGGCGTCCTTGCGATCACTGAACGGCTCGGAGGCTTGTGCCTCCAGGCTGTGGCCGTGGCGCTGCAGACCCAGCGCCGCGACGATCCCGATCACACCGATGGCCACGCTCGCCAGGCTGAGGCTGAACACGCCCGAGACGATCAGCAGAAACGCGACGATGAACAGCGGTACGGCGATCAGATGCAACACCAGATTGGTCGGGTGCCGATGATTGTCCGGGTACGCGCGCCATTGCCACGCGGGAAGGTTGGGGTGACGTTTGCCCATGTTGTTGCTCCTCAATCCATGTTCGATTCATGGTTGAAGAATAGGCCCGGGCGGACAGGGCGGCGAATCAAGGTTGGCTATTGCGCCGATAGGGACAATGGTCATTCCTGATGTTGTCCCTAGAGTTTCAGCTGACCTATCGCCTTGTTGAGTTCACCGGCCAGGGTCGCCAGTTCATTACTGGTGGTCGCTGAGTCCACCGTCTGCTGCACGGTGTTCTCGGTCACATCGCGGATGCTCACCACAGCGCGGTTCATTTCCTCCGCCACCTGACTTTGCTGCTCTGCGGCCACGGCAATCTGTGTATTGCTCTCACGCATCTGCGCCACCGCCCCGGTGATTTCAGCCAGTGCTTCGCCGGCCTCTTGAGCCTGCTGAACACAGTCGTCGGCCTTGTACGAACTCTCCTGCATGAAATCCACTGCATCGCGGGTACCGGCCTGCAACGCTGACACCATGGTGGTGATTTCATCGGTAGACGTCTGCACGCGCTTGGCAAGGTTGCGCACCTCGTCGGCGACCACCGCGAATCCTCGTCCCATCTCCCCGGCGCGTGCCGCTTCGATGGCGGCATTGAGCGCCAGCAGATTGGTTTGTTCGGCGATGCTGTGGATCACGCTGACCACGCCATTGATTTTCTGACTGTCTTCGGCCAGGCGCTGGATCATCTCGGCAGTCTGCTGTACACCGCTGGACAGACCGGCGATCGAATGCTGCACACGGGTAACCACTTGCTGACCGCTGCCGGCCAGGCCGTCGGCGGTTTGCGACAGGTCACGGGTGGCGCCGGCGTGTTGGGCGATGTGGTAGACGGTGGCGGTCATTTCATTGATCGCTGTGGCTGCCTGATCGGTTTCGCTCTGCTGACCGAGCATGCCATGGCGCACCTCGTTCATGCTCGATGCCAGCCGCGCCGCGCCAACGTCCAGTTGCCGCGCGGTGTTGGCCACGGTGGTGACCACGCGCTGGTAGCCAGCCTGCATCGCGTTGAAGGCGTTGGCCATCTGACCGACTTCATCCTTGCAGGCCAGCGGCACCCGGGCCGAAAGGTCGCCGGTTTTTTCGACATGCAGCATCACGTCCTTGAGCGTATTGAGCTGGCTGAGCAGGAAGCGGATCAGCAACTGCGAAGCGCCAAGCATCGCCAGCATGAGGATGAATACCGCGACCGCATAGTTGGCGAAGCGCTCGCTGAACACCTGGCTCAGGCTTGGCGCGTAAGCAATGACCGCAACTTGCTGGTCATCGGCACGGCCGAATACCTCGGCACCCAGCAGCGGATTTTCGCCAAACAGGGGCAAATGGTTGATCTCGATCCAGCCGCTGCCGTCGCTGATTTCCAGCAGCGGTTGATCGTTGAGACGCGGCGCTTCACCGCGTTTGAAGATCAGTACCTGATCGGCCCTGGGCAATGCCTGACCTGCGGGCCAGGCTTTGATCAATTGTGCCTGGGCCTGTGCCGACGCCTGTGCGGCATGGCTGCGGGCCTGTTGTTCGAGCTGCACGGCATACAGGACCAACAACAGGGTGGTGACGAAGGCGACCGCGTTGACCGCCCAGAATTTATATTTCAGCGAGATATTGCTAAGCCAGGCACCCATGGAGGTCTTCTCTGATAGCGGAAACAGTTTTGGCAAGGTGCCAGCATTGTGCCGCTACTCAGGTGCCCGGATCTTGACGTGCATCAACGAGTGGTGGATTCGACCGGGCTCAGGACAGGGCAGGCAAACCGTAGAAGGCTCGAGCGCAGGCGGTGGTGTGGGTCGCCAGATCTTCTTCTGTCTCACCCCGATGCAATGCCACTTCGCGCAACACTTCGGTCAGGTATGCCGGCTCGTTTCGCCCATTTTTCGGTTTTGGCCGCAGTGTCCGTGGCAACAGATAGGGCGCATCGCTTTCCAGCATCAGGCGACCGCGTTTGATTTCCTTCACCAATGGATGCAGATGGGTGCCGCGACGCTCGTCGCAGATCCAGCCGGTGATACCGATATGCAGGTCCAGATCAAGGTAGCTGAACAACGCTTTCTGATCGCCGGTGAAGCAATGCACCACGGCGGCCGGCAACCGGTCGCGGAAGTCTCGGAGGATGTCCAGCAGACGCTGGCTGGCGTCACGTTCGTGCAGGAACACCGGCAATTGCAGCTCGACGGCCAGGGCCAGATGCTCTTCGAGGACGCTTTCCTGCTGTGGGCGCGGCGAGAAATCTCTGTTGAAGTCCAGCCCGCATTCACCCACGGCCACCACGTTCGACTCCAGCAGCAGACTGCGCAGACGCCCTGCGCTGTCAGCGTTCCAGTCACTGGCTGAATGCGGATGGATGCCGGCGGTGGCGAACAGTCGCTGACCGTCCGGATCCAGCTGCCGGCATAACTCCAGCGCCTGCTCACTGCTATCGACGGCGGTGCCGGTCAGCACCAATTGGCAGACTCCGGCGGCGTAGGCGCGGTCAAGCACAGCTTGATGTTTGTCGTCGAAACTGGAGTTGGTCAGGTTGACGCCGATATCGATGAGTTGCATGGTGCTACCTCGGGCCGAAGGCCGGAAAGCATATCAGAGCTGTAGATTTATCAGAAAAGCCAAGAACTACAACGGCTTATGACTGTCTGTTGAGGCCGCGAGGCAGCACGGATTGGCGCAGTCGCCATCATTGTGCCGGTCTCTCGCACTTTATCAGCGCTCCTGGCGCTCTGTTTCGTCGGTGTTTTTCGACCGTTCAGCGGTAAAAAAACGCCCCGTATCTTTCCGGAGAGTGGATGGTTCGTCCCTCGGTTTTGCTCCTGCTGTGTGGTTCGTTGCTGCTGCCGATATCGGCGGTCGCGCGCCTGCCCGGCCCACTGCAAGCCGTACCGTCCGCCAAGGTTCGCGACCTGAGCGAGATCCGCAGCAGCCGTGTGTTGCGGGTATTGGTCAACCAGAGCCGCAACAGCTCCGGCGAAGTCCAGGGGCAGACCATCGGCGTCGAGTACCACCGCTTGCGCGCCTTCGAACAGTACCTCAACGGCCACGCCCGCGACGGCCAGGAAATCACCCTCAAGATCATTCCCAAAGCCAAGGATCAACTGCTCGGCGCGTTGCAGCGGGGCGAAGGTGATCTGGTGGCGCCTGGCGAGCTGCTCGATCTGCAACCGGGGCACGCGGTTGCCAGCAGTGAACCGATCGCCAGCAATGTGCCGCTGGTACTGGTGGGCATCAAGGGCGAGAAGCGCTACACCAAAGTCGAGCAACTGGCCGGCAAGACTCTGGCCCTGCCAACCGGCAGTGCGGCGGGGGAGGCGGTCAGCCAGCTCAACCAGAAATTGGCGCTGCATAAACTGGCGCCGATCAAGATCGAATGGGTCGACCCTACGCTCGCGGTCGAAGACGTGCTGGAAATGGTCCAGGGCGGGATTTTCCACCTGACCATTGTCGAGCAGCCGATTGCCGAGCGCTGGGGCAAGATCCTGCCCAGGCTGCGTCTTGACCGGCAGTTGGCGATCAGTGAACCGGGCGAGGAGTACTGGTTCGTCCGTCGCGATGCTTCGATGCTGCGGGCCAGCATCGACCGCTTTCTCACCGGCTACAAGACGCCGTCAAACGAAGATGCGGCGTTTCTGCGAATCTATCGTCGCCTCTATCAGGTCCACTACCCGCTGGCCAAGGCTGACCGACAGCGTCTGGAAAAACTGCGTCCGACCCTGCAAAAACATGCCGAGGCGCAGAACATGGACTGGCTCAATCTGGCCGCGCTGGCGTTCAAGGAGTCGGCTTTGCAACCCGCTGCCCGCAGCGGTGCCGGGCCGACCGGGCTGATGCAGATCACGCCGTCCGCCGCGCAACGGGTCGGCGTCAACAACATCCAGAATCTCGATGCGAATGTGCAGGCCGGAGCCAAATACCTGGCGATGATCCGCCGCAAGTTCTTCAACAGTCCGAAGCTCAATGAGCGTGAGCGCATGGCGTTCACGCTGGCTGCCTACAACATCGGCCCGGAGCGTGTGCAAGGGATGCGCGCCGAGGCCCGGCGCCGCGGTTTGAACCCTAATCAGTGGTTTTTCCAGGTCGAGCGCATTGCCATGGAGCAGGTGGGGATGGGCGCCGTCAGCTATGTTAATAGTGTGAACAAGTATTACTTGGCGTTCGACCGGGAGCGGGAGTCGTTGGAGCCCCGGGGACAGAAAGTTGTCTCACGCAAATGATCAAATAAATTGATTGTTATGGCGGAATATTTGCGCTTTTAACATAAATTTAACTGATTAATATGGCGGCCAACCAACAAGCACTTCTGACAACAAGGAAACGCAACATGAGCACTCTGATCAACAAGGTTCTGTTTACCCGTGCCGGCTATGGCCTGACCTTTCTGCGCATTGCTGTCGGTGTGATCTTCGCGGCCCACGGCTCGCAGAAACTTTTCGGTCTGTTCGGTGGCTACGGTCTGGCGGGCACTGCCCAGTACATGGAAAGCGTCGGCCTGACTCCCGGTTACCTGATGGCGACGCTGGCGGGCGGTACCGAGTTTTTCGCCGGTCTGGCATTGATCATCGGTCTGCTGGTTCGCCCGGCGGCACTGGGCCTGACCTTCCTGTCGCTGGTGGCGATCTTTTCGGTGCACATCCACAACGGTCTGTTCATGGCCAACAACGGATACGAGTTCGCTCTGGCGCTGCTCGGCGGCAGCATCGCGGTGCTGATCGAAGGTGCCGGCAAGCTTTCGCTGGATCGCGCCATCGCCGGCTGACCGCTCTGGCTCAAGCAAAAGGCCCGCATCATGCGGGCCTTTTTTGTTGCGGCCGATTCTTGACACTGGCCGGTCACGTTCTCTAGGATGCCGCTCATGCGCCGATTTAAACAGCTACTTGCGGGGCGCCAGGTGACTATTCTTAAGTTGCCGTCAGAAGCCGGGACAGGGCTTCGAAATACCGCTAAAGCGCTGGTTCGGTGTTGCCTCTCACCTGCCATGCAGACTTTTGAGGCAGAGACACGACACGATGAATGCACTACGCCCTCCAGCACGTCCCGCGCCGATCACGGCACATATCACCCAGCGCAACCCAAAGATCCTGCTTGGCGGCAAACACCAGCCGACGCTGTTGCGTTATCTGGATGGCTGGCCGCGTCGCAGCGGCGGTCCTGCCGCGTTCCTGATCCAGTTTGTAGAAGACGGCGAGTCGCTGGCGCGGTTTGCCGATGACAGCTTCGACCTGGCGGTGATTCAGTCGCCCAGCGCTGAAGACGCCCCGGAAATGATTCGTCAGCTGACCCGCGTTGCACGTCAGGGCCTGATTGCCCGACGCTGAGCCTCAGGGATAGTCGATCGCCACGATGTAAACGAATTGCTCGCCGGTTGGCGTCTGGACCTGTACTTCAGCGTCCAGCGCCTTGCCGATCAGGGCGCGGGCCAGCGGCGAGTCGATACTGATCAGGCCCAGTTTCAGGTCAAGTTCATCCGGTCCGACAATTCGATAGCGCGACTGTTTGCCGTCCTCGTCTTCGATGGTCACCCAGGCGCCGAAGTAGACCTTGTTCGGATCGCTCGGTTTTTCACTGACGACCTTCAGTGCTTCAAGACGCTTGGTGAGAAAGCGCACGCGACTGTCGATTTCGCGCAGCATTTTCTTGCCGTAGGTGTACTCGGCATTTTCCGAGCGGTCACCCTGTGCTGCCGCTTCACTGACGGCCTGGGTCACCTGGGGGCGGCGTACATGCCAAAGCTCATGGAATTCGGCGCGCATCCGCGCTTCACCTTCAGGGGTGATCAGCGCGGTGCCAGCGGTGCGGGGAGGGCGATAACGGCTCATGGCAACTTCATGTGGTAATGAGGTCTGGAGTCTATCAACCCTCGCGCAGCACTGTCAGCGGGCTTGCATTCAGTGCCCGACGGGTGCCGAACACGCCGGCACCGCCGATCAGGGCCGCACCGATCAGCGGCAGCACCAGCAACCATGGGTGCGGGTGCCAGGGCAGGTCGAACGCGAAGCGATACAACACCAGACTCACCACCTCCGAACCGATGGCCGCCAGCAACCCGCTGACCGCACCCAACAGGCCGAACTCGATCCGCCGGGCCTTGACCAGCAACTGCCGTTCCGCCCCCAGTGCACGCAATAGCGCGCCCTGGCGGATACGTTCATCAAGCGTCGCCTGCAACCCGGAAAACAGCACGGCCATCCCGGCCGCCAGCACAAACAACAACACGTACTCCACGGCCAGGGTGACCTGGGCGAGGATACTGCGCAGTTGTTCGAGCAGGGCTTCGACCTGCAGGATGGTCACGGCCGGAAACGCTCGCGACAACTCGACAATCTGCTGGTCGTGACCGGGGGCCAGATAAAAGCTGGTGAGGTAGGTCGCCGGCAAATCCTTCAGGGTGCCGGGCTGGAAGATCATGAAGAAGTTCGGCTGAAAGTTGTCCCAGTTGATCTCGCGCAGGCTGGTGACTTTCGCTTCGCGGTTCACTCCGCCCACGGTAAACACCAGGTGATCGCCAAGTTTGAGCTTGAGGCTTTCGGCGACCTTGCTTTCCACCGAGACCCCTGGAACCTCGTCCGAGGGTTGTCCGCTCCACCACGAACCCGCTGTGATCTTGTTGCCCGCTGGCAAGTCAGCCGCCCAGGTCAGGCTCAAATCGCGCTGTATCGCCCGGTCGCCGGCCGAGTCCTTGCTGACGATCTGCTGCACCGCTTCGCCGTTGATGCTGATAAGCCGCCCCGGTACCACCGGGTACAGCGGCGCGGCCCGGGCCGAGACGTTGATCAGGTGATCGGTGAAGGCCTGTTTGTCTGCCGGCAGGATGTTCAGGGCGAAATAGTTCGGGGCGTTTTTCGGCAACTGGTTCTGCCAGGTGTCGAGCAGTTCGCCGCGCAACAATGCGATCAGCGCCATGGACAGCAGGATCAGGCCGAACGCCAGTGACTGTCCGGCGGCTGCCAGTGGATGGCGCAGCAACTGACCCAGGCCAAGTCGCCATGGCAGCGAGGCACGCGCCAGCAGTCGACGCAGGCTGTTGAGCAGCAACAGCAGCAGACTGCCCAGTATCAGGGCGGCGACCACGCCACCACCGAGCAAGGCAAACGTCAGCAACAGATCCAGGCTCAGGCGCCACATGATCAATCCGAGCGCTCCGAGCGCTGCGCCGTAGACCATCCAGGTGCTGGACGGGATCGGCAGCATGTCCCGGCGCAAGACCCGTAGCGGCGGCACGCGCCCCAATGCGGCCAGTGGTGGCAGGGCGAAACCGGCCAGTGCCACCAGCCCGGTGCCGATCCCCGCCAGCGCCGGGAGCAGGCCGCCCGGTGGTACGTCGGCCGGCAGCAAGTCATGCAGCAGCGCGAACAAACCCAATTGAGCCAGCCAGCCAAGCAGGGCACCGCCGAGGCTGGCGAAGAGGCCAAGTACCGCCAGTTGCAGGCTGAACAGAACCATGGTTTCCCGACGGGACAGTCCCAGGCAGCGGAGCAGGGCGCTGGCATCGAAACGACGGCTGGCGAAGCGATTCGCCGACAGTGCCACCGCCACGCCGGCCAGCAGCACGGCGACCAGACTGGCCATATTCAGATAGCGTTCGGCTTTGCCCAGGGCGCCGCCAATCTGCCGGTTGCCATCGCGGGCATCCTGAATCCGCTGATTGGCTGCGAGCCCCGGCTTGATCAGTTGGCGATAGGTTTCCAGCGCACCGGGTTCGCCACGCCATAAATCGCGATAGCTCACCCGGCTGCCGGGCTGGACCACGCCAGTTGCCGCGAGGTCGTCGAGGTTGATCAGCACCCGTGGCGTCAGGCTGTAAAAGTTGCCGGCGCGATCCGGCTCGTACGTCAGCACCTTGGTCAGCTTCAGCGTTTTCATACCGACGTCGATGCTGTCGCCGATCTTCAGGTCCAGCGCCGTGAGCAGGCGCGATTCGACCCAGGCTTCGCCCGGCTGTGGTTCGCCCCCCGCTTCTTCGGCAGCGAAGGGAGCGGGTGCACTTTTCAGCTCGCCGCGCAACGGATAGGCACGGTCGACAGCCTTGATGCTTGCCAGCTGAATGCCGTTGTCGGTGGCGATGACGCTGGAAAATTCAACGATCTGCGCATGGTCGAGGCGCAGATCGGTGCCGCTCCTGATTTGTTCCGGTCGTGCGGGAGAGCTGCCTTCGAGCACCAGATCCGCACCGAGAAACTCGGTGGCGCGCAACGTCATCGCGCCATTCAGGCGCGCACCGAAGTAGCCGATGGCGGTACTTGCCGCCACGGCCACCAGCAAGGCGAAAAACAGCACCCGCAACTCTCCGGCGCGGGCGTCGCGCATGAGTTGGCGCAGGGCGAGACTGAGCAGGCGCAACAGCGGCAGGCGTGCCATCAAGGCTCCAGAGGGGCGACCAGCAGGCCGGCTTCAAGTCGGATCAGGCGCCGGCAGCGATGGGCCAGGCGTTCGTCGTGGGTCACCAGCACCAGTGTCGTGCCGCGTTCCTTGTTCATCTCGAACAGCAAGTCGCTGATGCGCTCGCCGGTGTGGCTGTCGAGGTTGCCGGTGGGCTCGTCGGCGAACAGTACGTCCGGCTCGGCGGCAAACGCACGGGCAATCGCCACCCGCTGCTGTTCGCCGCCGGAGAGCTGGCGCGGCGAGTGGGTCAGACGCTGGCCAAGGCCGACGCGCTGCAACAGTTCGGTGGCGCGACTGCGGGCGTCTTTGCGGCCTTCGAGTTCCAGCGGCAGCATGACGTTTTCCAGGGCGTTGAGACTGTCGAGCAACTGGAATGACTGAAAGACGAACCCCACATGTTCGGCGCGAATGCGCGCACGCTGGTCTTCGTCGAGATTGCCCAGGGACTGGCCGGCGAGGATGACTTCGCCGCTGCTTGGCAGATCGAGGCCGGCAAGCAGGCCGAGCAGGGTGGATTTGCCGGAGCCGGATGCGCCGACGATGGCCAGGCTGTCGCCCTTGTTCAGTTCCAGACCGAGTTCGTGCAGGATGGTCAGTTCACCTTCCGCGCTGGGAACCACTTTGCTAAGGTTCTTCGCGGTGAGAATGCTTGCGCCCATGGAGAATCCGATGCGTGTGTGGTTTTTGAGTGCTGGCCTGGCCTTGATGTGCATGGTCCAGAACGCAGCTGCGGGTACAGTCCTGATCGTTGGCGATAGTATCAGCGCCGGTTTCGGACTGGATACCCGCTCGGGGTGGGTGTCGTTGCTCGAGCAGCGGCTCAAGTCCGAAGGTTTTGACGATAAAGTGATCAACGCTTCCATCAGTGGCGACACCAGTGCCGGAGGCCAGGCGCGGCTGCCGGCGCTGCTTGCAGAGCACAAGCCTGAGCTGGTGATACTCGAACTGGGAGGCAACGATGGCCTGCGCGGAATGCCTCCTGCGCAATTGCAACAAAATCTTGCTTCGATGATCGACAGCTCCCGCCAGACCGGTGCCAAGGTGTTGCTGCTCGGCATGCAGTTACCGCCCAATTACGGCAAGCGGTACACCGATGCCTTCGCTCAGGTGTACGGCAAACTCGCCGAGGAAAAAAAGATCCCGCTGGTGCCGTTTTTCCTCGAGGGCGTGGGCGGACACCCGGAGTTGATGCAGGCCGACGGTCTGCACCCGGCCGCCGGGGCCCAGGGCAAGTTGCTGGAAAATGTCTGGCCGACACTGAAACCGCTGCTGTGAGGCTTTTCTAGCGGCGGGCTTTCGGCTAATGTTGCGCCCCCCTAAATGGAGCACCCGATGCCGCGCCCTGCCTGGTCCCTGTTTGCCTACCAACTGATCGAGCCTGACGAGCAGTTGGATCTGTTCGCCTGCCAGGAAGTGCGGGTGCATCTGGTGACCCGTCAACTGGAGCTCGGTGGTTCGGTTGACCGGACCCTGTGTGGCAGTCTGTTGCCGGCGCAACCGCGCTGGTCGAGCGTGGATCGCCGGGTGTTCCAGGATCAGCGCCTGTGTTCGCTGTGCCGGGCGATTCTCGAATCGCAGAAGCGCGGGACCTCACCGATCTGGCCTGAGCTGCGTTTCGAGCTCTAGGTTCACAGGTTCGCAGTCAGTAGCGGCTCGAACATGAAGAGTGCCGTCTGCCCATCGGCGCATCTCCCCGAATTCCCGAGGCGCGGTGTACAATCGCGCTCCTATACCCTTGTCGATCTGCGAAGGATTTTCCGGATGTTGCCGCGCTTTCCTGCCGTCACCCGCTGCCTGTCTCTTGCCGCCCTGTGTGTGGCCGGTCCCGTTGCCGCATTGGAGTTTCCTCTGCCACCGCCTGGTGAGGACATCATTGGCCAGGTGCAAGTGATCAAGGCCAAGTACGAAGACACCTTTGCCGATCTGGGCACCACTTACGATCTGGGTTATTCGGAAATGGTTGCGGCCAACCCGGGCGTCGATGCGTGGCTGCCGGGCGCCGGTACCGAGGTGATCCTGCCGACCCGTTTCATCCTGCCGCCGGGCCCGCGCGAAGGCATCGTGATCAACCTGGCCGAATACCGTCTCTACTACTTCCCGAAAGGCAAGAACGTGGTGTACACCTTCCCGCTGGGTATCGGTCGTGAAGGTTGGGGTTCACCGATCGCCCATACCACGATCACCGCCAAGACGCCGAATCCGACCTGGACGCCACCCGCGTCGATCAAGGCCGAGCACGCCGCCGATGGCGATCCGTTACCCAACGTTGTGCCGGCCGGTCCGGACAATCCGCTGGGGCCGTTCAAGTTCACGCTGGGCACGCCGGGCTACCTGATCCACGGTTCGAACAAGAAGTTCGGCATCGGCATGCGCACCAGCCACGGTTGCTTCCGCATGTTCAACAACAACGTGCTGGAGATGGCCAGCATGGTGCCGGTGGGGACTTCGGTGCGGATCATCAACGATGCGTACAAGTTCGGTCGCAGCGGCGGCAAGGTCTATCTGGAGGCGCACACGCCGATCGACGACAAGGGCAACCCGTCGGTGGTCGACAAGCACACCGCGGTGATCAACGCGATGCTCAAGCGGGACGACATCACCAACAACCTGCGCATGAACTGGGATGTGGTACGTGATGTGGTGGCGGCGGAAGACGGCTTGCCTACTGAGATCGGCAGCCCGAATACCTCGGCACCTGTCGCGTCGAGCGCACCGTTCGACCTGCAACAGTAAGCTCGGGAACAGAGCCCGCCGATGCTTGTGCGTCGGCGGGTTTTTTATTGCATGAAGAAAATTTCAGGCAAAAAAAAGCCGACCCGCAAAACGGGTCGGCTTGATAACAATCCCGAGGGATTATTACTTGCGGCTGGCTTTGTCCAGCATACGCAGAGCACGCTCGTTTGCTTCGTCAGCAGTCTGTTGTGCTTTTTGAGCAGCAGCCAGAGCTTCATCAGCTTTACGGTATGCTTCGTCTGCACGAGCTTGAGCGCGAGCAGCTGCGTCTTCAGTAGCGGTCAGACGTGCTTCGGTTTCTTTCGATGCGCTGCTGCAACCGGTAGCCAGAACTGCGGCCAGAGCCAGAGCAGAGAATTTCAGAACGTTGTTCATCGTGTTCCCCTTCAAGGACTTTCAATTAAGTGGCTGTCTCCTCCGATTGAGGAAATAGCCGGCGTACATACTACCCATTACTTGTAGTAAGTAAACTGACGTAAGGCAAGAAGCAAAAAAAATTGTAGGCGTTGATTCTTTTTCGAGCAACTTTTGGCGTAGCTGTATAAAAAATATTCAACTGTAAGGTCCGACGCGAGCGAGTTATTGAGAAAAAGTTCCCGTTGCCAGGTGCTCTTTCGCCCATCTTGGCGAGTGCCCGTCTATATGGATTCGTCTACACTTTTGTTCCGGTTTTGCGTGACAGTTCACCTATCTTTGTCCATGTTCAGGTGACTTTAAAACTGGCGGTACGTCTTAAGTCTCAACATCCGGCGATGTTCAACCTTTCGACGCGGGAGCAGCTTCTCCCGAACCGCTCGTGAATCCACCGGAACTGCCCCGTCAATCAGCCTGATGACGAGTGTGCCTTGAGCATTTTCGCCATTGGGGCCTACTATTTGATACGTGCTCGGGTTGCGCGAGATCGGTGCGGTTCTTCTCGGTGTCCATCAGGCACGGGGTGGCGTAGATGTTCCTTCGCCGGGAAAACATCGGTAAGGTAGGGGTCAGATTCGAGACCCGCGAGGAGTAGTGATGAGCGAGGCGTTGTCCATCCACCATGACCAGGCTGGTCATCAGTTCGAGACCAATGTGGACGGTCATCGTGCCTACCTGACCTATATGGATCTGGGGAAACAGACTCTGGATATCTACCGTACCTTCGTGCCCAATGCGTTGCGTGGCCGAGGCATCGCGGCAGCCCTGACCGAGCGGGCACTTCAATACGCCGATGAAATGGGCTACACGGTCATCCCCTCGTGCTCCTATGTGGAGCGCTACATGGAGCGTCATCAGCGGCGCACCGCCAAGATCTGAATGATTTCGCAACACACAAAAAAACGCCGGGCAATGCCCGGCGTTTTTTTTATGCCCGTGAAACCGTGATCAGCTGCGCTGACGTTTCGGCAGAACATCCTTGAGCTTGGCGTGCATGCTGCGCAAGGTGTTTTCGGTGGCCGCCCAGTCGATGCAGGCATCGGTGATCGAAACGCCGTATTGCAGGTCGGCGAGGTCTTTCGGGATCGCCTGGCAGCCCCAGTTCAGGTGGCTCTCGACCATCAGGCCGATGATCGACTGATTGCCTTCGAGGATCTGGTTGGCGACGTTCTCCATCACCAGCGGTTGCAGTGCCGGATCCTTGTTGGAATTGGCGTGACTGCAATCGACCATGATGTTCGGTTTGATCTTCGCCTTGTTCAGCGCCTGCTCGCACAGGGCGACGCTGACCGAGTCATAGTTCGGCTTGCCGTTGCCGCCGCGCAATACCACGTGGCCGTAGGCGTTGCCTTTGGTGGTGACGATAGACACGCCACCTTCCTGGTTGATACCGAGGAAACGGTGCGGGCTGGAAACCGACTGCAAGGCGTTGATCGCTACGGTCAGGCCGCCGTCGGTGCCGTTCTTGAAACCGACCGCCGAGGACAGGCCGGAAGCCATTTCACGATGGGTCTGGGATTCTGTGGTGCGGGCGCCGATGGCCGACCAGCTGATCAGATCCTGCAGATATTGCGGGGAGATCGGATCGAGGGCTTCGGTGGCGGTGGGCAGGCCTTTCTCGGCCAGGTCCAGCAACAACTGGCGACCGATGTGCAGACCATCCTGGATCTTGAACGAGTCGTCCAGGTACGGATCGTTGATCAGGCCTTTCCAGCCGACCGTGGTGCGCGGTTTTTCGAAATACACGCGCATGACCAGGTACAGCGTATCCGAGACTTCCGCCGCCAGTGCTTTCAGGCGGTCGGCGTATTCGTGGGCGGCCTTGATGTCGTGAATCGAGCAAGGCCCGATGACCACGAACAGGCGATGGTCGGTGCCATCGAGAATGTTGCGGATGACTTCGCGACCCTTGGTGACGGTGCGCAGGGCAGCGTCGCTCAGAGGGATATCACGCTTGAGCTGATCAGGAGTGATCAGGGTCTCGTTGGAGGCGACGTTTAGGTCGTTGATCGGTAAATCAGCCATCGTTTACTCGTCAGGTCACGGATGCCGGCCGCCAGCGATCCCCGCGCGGCGGAGCACAGCAGATTTGAGCGCGTCGGGGAGCCGAACCTTAGCGCGTCGGGCGCCTGTCGACAATGGGCAAGTAACTGTTCAGTCCAGCACAGGTTGTGCAAAAGCCTTGCGAACGGTGTCGTGGGAGAACTCGTCGGCGTGCTGTTCGACCCATTGCAGCGCCAGCGCCTGAATGTCCTGGAGATCGTCATGGGCGTCGTTGAGGCGGCAGTAGCGCTCGATCTGGCATACCTGCTCACCCATTCTCGCACTGAACAGGGACTGTTCGTCGGTGAAGGCGATGCCCACCAGATAGCCTTTCTTGCGCCGCAGGCACCAGGCCACATATCCCGGATAACAGATATCGGCATTGAGGGTCGGCATTCGCACCTGCAGCGCAGTGCCGTGGCGCCAGGCACGGTGATAATTGCAAGCGATGCCGCCGAGGCTGATAGTGTGCAGCTGTTGTCGCGAAATACACTCAGGTTTGAGCAACGTCAATTCGACGGGCACATCATCCGGATGAGGAATAAACCGTCCCATGAGCACAGACTCCCTGTGTCGGCCATCTGACATTGTTTCCCCCAGTATAGTGTTCGAATCGGAGCTGACCGATTTCGACGCCGACCAACGGCTGCTGGCGATGAACGGCGTTTCGCTGGTGATCTTCATCAGTGTCGGTTGCGCCAGTTGTCGTTATGCCCGCGAAGTCTTGCCCGGACTGGATCTGGCGATCGATCGTCTGTGCTGGATCGACGCGGGCAACAACGGCGGTCTGGTGGAGCGTTATCAGGTCTTTCATTTGCCGGCGCTGTTCGTGGTGCGCGACGGCAAGTTCTTTGGGGCAGTACACACGCGCCTGAATGCCACTGATCTGAATGCAGCGGTGGCCCAAGCGTTGGGTCGAATTGCAGAGGAGTTGCCGTGATGGGAGCAGCGAATAAACCGGTGGTGGGGATTATCGGCACCGGTGCAATCGGAGGGTTTTACGGCTTGATGCTGGCGCGGGCCGGGTTTGATGTGCACTTTTTGCTGCGCAGCGAATTTTCCGCGGTCGCAGAGCGGGGCTTACAGGTGAACAGCGCGGTACATGGCTCACTGACGCTGAACCCGGTGCAAGCGTATTCGTCGGCTGAGGACATGCCACCCTGTGACTGGTTGCTGGTCGGCGCCAAGACCACCAGTAATGCGGGGCTTGCGCCATCGATCATTCAGGCGGCGAAATCCGGTGCCAGGGTGCTGGTGCTGCAAAATGGTCTGGATGTCGAAGACAGTTTGCGGGCGTTGTTGCCCGAGTCCCTGCATTTGCTGGGCGGGTTGTGCCTGATTTGCGTTCATCGCGACGGCCCGGGGCAGATCACTCATCAGGCGCTCGGTGCAGTCAACGTCGGTTATCACAGCGGTCCCGCAGCCGATGAATCGGCGCGCATGGCAATCGTCGAAGAGGGCGTCGGCCTGTTCCGCACCGCCGGTATCGACTCCCAGGCCATGCCGAACCTGCATCAGGCGCGCTGGCAGAAACTGGTCTGGAACATTCCTTACAACGGTCTTTCGGTGCTGCTCGGGGCGAGCACGACACCGCTGATGGCCGACGCCGACAGCCGCGCATTGATCCAGGCGCTGATGGCCGAAGTGGTGCAGGGCGCCAAGGCCTGCGGGCATGACATGCCGCCCGGTTACGCCGAATACCTGTTCATGATGACCGAGAAGATGCCCGACTATTGGCCGAGCATGTATCACGATTTTCTGCACAAGCGACCGCTGGAGCTGGACGCCATCTACGCTCGACCTTTAACGGCGGCAAAAGCGGCAGGCTGTGAACTGCCACGTATCGAGGCGCTGTATCGCACGTTGGGATTCATCGACCGGCGTAACACCTGAGTCGATTCGTTGAGGGAATTGGGGGAAAGACATGGCCAAGAACATCGATGACAAACTGGTGCTGGCGATTTCGTCCCGTGCCCTGTTCGACCTGAGCGAGAGCCACAAGGTGTACCTGTCGAGTGGCGTTGAGGCCTATCGGCAATATCAGATCGAACACGAAGATGAAGTCCTTGCGCCGGGCGATGCCTTTCCGCTGGTGGAGAAACTCCTGAAACTCAACGCTCACCTCGGCCGTGCCAGGGTCGAGGTGATTCTGGTGTCGCGCAACAGTGCCGACACCGGTCTGCGGGTGTTCAACTCGATCGATCATTACGGCCTGGCGATTTCCCGAGCGGCATTTGTCGGCGGGCGCAGTCCCTATCCGTATCTCAAGGCGTTCGGCTGCGACCTGTTTCTTTCCACCCATGCCGAAGACGTGCGATCGGCGCTGGACAACGGATTCGCAGCGGCGACTATTCTTTCCGGTGGCGCCAGCCGTGCCGCCAGCGATGAATTACGCATCGCGTTCGACGGCGACGCGGTGCTGTTTTCCGACGAGTCGGAGCGGGTTTATCAGTCCGGAGGCCTGGAAGCCTTTCAGGCCAAAGAGCGTGAGTCCGCTCGCGAGCCGTTGCGCGGCGGACCGTTCAAAGGCTTCCTGGCGGCGCTCAATCTGTTGCAGCGTGAGTTCCCTGACGACGCATGTCCGATCCGTACCGCCCTGGTCACGGCGCGTTCGGCACCGGCCCATGAGCGGGTGATCCGCACCTTGCGCGAGTGGGACATCCGGCTGGACGAATCGCTGTTCCTGGGCGGTCTGACCAAATCTGCCTTCCTCGAAGCTTTTGCTGCCGATGTGTTCTTCGACGATCAGACCGGTCATTGCGAACTGGCTCGCGAAGTGGTCGCAACCGGCCATGTCCCCCATGGCATCAGCAACGAACCGGCGGTCTGAAGCCCTCCTGCTTCAAGACGTTGCGCTGACCGTCGTACTCGCCAAGGCACTGCTAAGCTGAATCAAGTCTCCGCCATGTTGGCTTGCAAGGAGGTCATATGATTCATTCGATGCTGTATGCCACTGACCTCGGTCTGTACGCACCATTAGTGATGCAGCATGCCCTGGCGATGGCTCGAACGTTTGATGCCGACTTGCATGTGGTGCACGCGGTGGAGCCCTTGGGGCTGTTCGCCGAATCGGTATTGCAGAGTTATCTCGACGAGCAGTCGTTGAGCGAATTTCAACGTCAGGGGCTGCAGACTGTAATTGCCAATATCGAGCAGCGGGTACTCGACAGCTTTCGCGAAGAACTGGGGGACGAGGGCGAGCAGGATCTGCAAAGGATTCGTTCAGTGCGGGTGCTGCAGGGCGATCCGTCGCAGGTGATTCTCGACCAGGTCCAGAAACTCTCCGTCGATTTGCTGATCGTAGGAAGTCACAGCCACGGGGTCGGGGCGGAAACACCATTGGGGCGCACGGCGACCCGCCTGCTGCAATTGTCCAAGGTGCCGGTTTACATGGTGCCGCTGGTGGAGCGTCGGCGTCGGGGGGATCGCTGAAGCAGGAATAATGGCCTTTTGATAAAAAGTTCTAGATTTATTCTCCAAACCATTAATATAGTTATATACCGTCGCTGATGCCCGTGGCGTCTACCTGCTTTGAGGGATACATATGAAGCTTCAACAATTGCGCTACATCTGGGAAGTGGCGCACCACGACCTCAACGTTTCCGCTACAGCCCAAAGCCTTTACACCTCGCAACCGGGCATCAGTAAACAGATCCGCCTGCTGGAAGACGAACTGGGCGTCGAAGTGTTCGCCCGCAGCGGTAAGCACCTGACCCGCGTCACCCCGGCTGGCGAGCGCATTATCACTACCGCGGGCGAGATTCTGCGCAAGGTTGAAAGCATCAAGCAGATTGCCCAGGAGTTCTCCAACGAGAAAAAGGGGACCCTGTCGATCGCCACCACCCACACCCAGGCGCGTTACGCACTGCCGCCGGTCATCAGCAATTTCATCAAGCAATACCCGGATGTGGCGCTGCATATGCACCAGGGTTCGCCGATGCAGATCGCCGAAATGGCCGCTGATGGCACCGTGGATTTCGCCATCGCCACCGAAGCGCTGGAGCTGTTCGGCGATCTGGTGATGATGCCGTGCTACCGCTGGAACCGTTGCGTGGTGGTGCCTCAGGGCCACCCGCTCACCCGATTGCCGAAGCTGACCCTCGAAGCGCTGGCCGAATACCCGATCGTGACTTACGTGTTCGGTTTCACCGGCCGTTCGAAACTCGACGAAGCCTTCAGCCATCGCGGCCTGACACCGAAAGTGGTGTTCACCGCTGCCGACGCCGACGTGATCAAGACCTATGTGCGCCTGGGGCTGGGTGTGGGCATCGTGGCCAAAATGGCCGTCGATACCAAACTCGACAACGACCTGGTGGTGCTCGATGCCAGCGAACTGTTCGAATCCAGCGTGACCAAGATCGGTTTCCGTCGCGGTACCTTCCTGCGCGGCTTCATGTGCGACTTCATCGAGAAATTCGCACCGCACCTGACCCGTGAAGTGATGGCCAAGGCCATTCAGTGCCACAACAAGCAGGAACTGGAAGAGCTGTTCGAAGGCGTCGAACTGCCCGTCCACTGAGTTCCTCTACAGCACCTCGGTGACAGCGAATTGTTGCCGGGTGCCGGCCACCAGAATTTCAACCTCATCGCCCTCGAGCTTGCCCAGCAGGCTTTTGCCCAGCGGCGAGCGCGGAGTGATGACGGTGATCGGCTGACCCACCACGTCGACTTTCAGGCCCGCCGCGTCAGGCGCCAGAAACAGCCATTGTTCGCGGCCCTTTTCGTCTTCTAGGCCGAGCAAGGCGCCGAGCTCGATACCGCGTCGTTCGTCATACGCTCGCAGTGTCAGGTTCTGGCACAGCGCCAGTGACTGGCGGATTTCCTCGACCCGCTTTGCTTGTCCGGCTGCCAGATAAGACGCCTCGAGTCCGAGGGTGTCGTACTTGTTCTCCGCAATGTTCTCTTCGTGAGTCGCGGTTTCGTAAGCTGTCAACGCAGCGCGTTCGGCGATCTCGAGATCACCGCGCAGCTTGTCGATAATCAGTTGGTGGACCGTGTGCTTGTTCATGATCAATCGCAGAATTGCAGGACGTTGGCGCGGCTCTTTTCGCTCGGTGCGGTCTGATCCTGCTGGAGCCAGAACTGGCATTTAGGGTTCGACTGGTTGCGCGTGCTGCTGCGAGCCTGATCCAGGCGATTCTGCTGTTCGTTCTTGCGCAGGTTTTCCTCGTACTGCTCGAACAGGCGGTTTTGCGGCTCGGGCTCTGGCTGCGGCTGGGCGGCTACCGCAGGCTTGCTCAGTTGTTGCACTGCATCCGCCACTGGTTGCAATTGACGGCTGAACAACATCGAAGCGAGCCAGCAAGTCAGCGCGATGGCCAGGAAACCCAGCCACAGGCCCAAGGCAATGCTGCCGGTCAATTGCAGCGCGCTAAGCTGAACAGGCAAGGGGCGACGCGGGTTAGGGCGGTAGGGCATGGCTGCCTCCTGGCGGATGATTGCGGGCGAATGCGATTGTCGCACGAAGATTAATCGCCGTCGGCTCTTCTGTACCCGGACATTTATGCGGACAATCATCGCTTTTGCCAACGGGAGTCTTGAATGCCGCAACCGAAAACCCGCTGGGACATCTTTTGCACCGTGGTCGACAACTACGGCGACATCGGGGTGACCTGGCGCCTGGCCCGGCAACTGGTGGCCGAGCATGCGCTGGCGGTGCGGCTGTGGGTCGATGATCTGCGTGCGTTCGAACGTATTTGCCCGGAACTCGACATCAGTCTCGATGCGCAATGGCAGCAGGGTGTCGAGGTCCGGCACTGGCCGACAGAGTGGCCGGAAACGGATGCCGCCGACGTGGTGATCGCTGCGTTTGCCTGTCAGTTGCCGACTCGATACATGGATACCATGGCTGAACGCGAACAGTGTCCGTTGTGGTTGAACCTCGACTATCTCAGCGCCGAAGACTGGGTTGTCGGATGTCACCGTTTACCCTCGGTGAAATACAAATCGGTGCAGCGCTATTTCTTTTTTCCCGGGTTCCAACCGGATACCGGCGGATTGCTGCGCGAGCACAATCTGATCGAGCAGCGTCAGGCATTTCAACGTGATCACGCGTCGCAGAGGCAATTCCTGCAAGGGCTGGGAATTACGCCTGCATCCGACGCGCTATTGATTTCGCTGTTCGCCTACGAGAACCCGGGCCTGGCCAGTTGGCTGGATGTGCTGGCTGCCGATGTGTCACCCACTCATCTGTTGGTGCCGGAAGGGCGGATTGTCGGTGATGTCGCCCGCTGGCTGGAGGTGGAGTCGCTGAAAGCGGGGGACCTGCAGATTCGTGGGGCGCTCACCGTACAGGTCGTTCCGTTCATCCATCAGGATCAATACGATCGCCTGTTGTGGTGCTGCGATTTCAACGCGGTACGTGGCGAGGACTCTTTCGTTCGGGCGCAATGGGCGGGGCGACCGATGCTGTGGCACATCTACCAGCAGGATGAAGACATCCACATGGACAAGCTCGATGCCTTCCTGGCCCTGTATACGCAAGCTCTTTCACCCGCAGCGGCCGATGCGACGAGCGGTTTCTGGCGTGCATGGTGCAGTGGCCAGCCGGTCGGGCAGCACTGGCTCGCGGTTCGTGAGCACTGGTCGCAGTTGCAATCACACGCCGAAGCATGGTCTCTGGAACAAGCCTTGCAAGCCGATCTTGCGACGGCGCTGGTACATTTTTACCGAAATTGGCTATGATACGCGGCCTAGATTTTTGTACATCCCATCCAAATTCGGATATTCGCAATGAAAACTGGTAAAGAACTCAAACCTGGTACCGTGCTGCGTATCGACAACGATCCTTGGCTGGTTCAGAAAACTGAATTCACCAAGTCGGGTCGCAACAGCGCGATCATGAAGACCAAGCTGAAGAACCTGCTGACCGGTTACAAGACTGAAACCGTTTACTTTGCAGACGACAAACTGGACGACGTGATCCTCGACCGCAAGGAAGTGACCCTGTCCTTCATCAGCGGTGACGCCTACACGTTCATGGACACCACTGACTACACCATGTACGAACTGAACGCCGAGGACATCGAAGCCGTTCTGCCGTACATCGAAGAAGGCATGCAGGACGTTTGCGCCCTGACCATGTACGAAGAGAAAGTGGTATCGGTAGAACTGCCGACTACCATCAGCCGTCAGGTTGTCTACACCGAAAACGCTGCTCGCGGCGATACCTCCGGTAAAGTCATGAAGCCTGCCAAGCTGGCGAACGGTACTGAAGTCCAGGTTGCCGACTTCATCGAAATCGACGAGTGGATCGATATCGACACCCGCGACGGTTCTTTCAAGAGCCGCAGCAAGAAGTAATTCTTCTGCCGAGTCGCATAAAAAAACCCGACCTGTGTGTCGGGTTTTTTTATGCCTGCAATTTTTGCTTTCGGGCCACTTACACGGTTACGTGCAGGCGTACATCGACGTTGCCGCGAGTGGCGTTGGAGTACGGGCAGACCTGGTGCGCAGCGTCGACCAGGCTTTGCGCGTCAGCCTGTTCCAGGCCCGGCAGGCTGATGTGCAGGTCGATGTCCAGACCGAAACCGCCAGGAATCTGGCCGATGCCGACGTGAGCGGTGATCGACGAGTCGTCCGGGATTTTGCGTTTGGTCTGGCTGGCGACGAATTTCAGCGCGCCGATGAAGCAGGCCGAGTAACCGGCGGCGAACAGTTGCTCAGGGTTGGTGGCCGCGCCGCCGGCACCGCCGAGTTCTTTAGGGGTGGCCAGTTTGACGTCGAGGATGTTGTCGCTGGAGATCGCACGACCGTCACGGCCGCCGGTGGAAGTTGCGATTGCGGTGTAGAGAGTTTGCATGGTGTGAGCCTCATCAAGTGTGATTTGTTGCGCTAATTGTTTGCGCGCTAACTAGGTGCGAGATAAATGTACTTCGCTAATATTTAGTGCGCAAGATATTTTTTTAAGAAGCATGGAAACAAGACGTGGATCAGCTCGGGATTAAATCTCAACCTTTTGATATAAAAGGTTTTTTTGATAGAAGAACGAGAGAAAAAAATTTCGGGGGAGGGGTAAGGCAGAGAAAAATGCGATTCCCTGCAGTTGCGAGGCTGCTCCTGCAGGGAAGGGGATGCTTAAATCAGGCTGTCCTGCAGATGACCACGCAAGGCCTGCAACTCGGCTTGCAGGTTTTGCAGGCGTTCCAGCGTGAAGCCACTGGCGCCCAGGATGCATGGCGGAACGGTTCGAGCCTTGTCTTTCAGCGCGCGTCCCTGTGCAGTCAGCTCGACGATCACCACCCGTTCATCCTCGCGACTGCGGGTCCGGCTCAGTAAGCCTTCACCTTCCAGACGCTTGAGCAGGGGTGTCAGGGAACCAGGATCCGTCAGCAGGCGCGTGCTGATTTCGCCGACGGTCAGGCCATCCTTTTCCCACAGCACCATCATCGCCAGATATTGCGGATATGTCAGTCCAAGCGCTTGCAGCAGTGGCTTGTAGACCTTGGTCATCATGAGCGAAGTGGAATGCAGGGCAAAGCAGGCCTGATTATCGAGCAGCAGTTCTTCGCAGATATCGGTGGTGTTGCGATCGGTGGTCATGTGGGTGCCTTGAACGGTAATGCAGTTGAATCTAGCGCTCGAATCTTTAATGCGCCAGATAATTGTGGCGATGACGGCTCGATCACTGTCGGCCCAGCTCCCGTTGCAGCGCCAGATCCCATGGCGGCACGGGACTGAAGCGGGTCTTGAGGTACTCCAGCAGCAGGCGGCTGCGGGAACTGGCCTGCTGTTCCAGGCGCAGCGCATAGATGCCGCTGCTCTCCGGTTTCGGCAGGCCGTTTTCGCAGAACAGCGGCAGCAACTCGCCACGCAACAGGTATTCACTGGCCAGCCAGGTCGGCAAGTGTGCGATACCAAGTCCCGCGAGCGCACCGCAGACCAGCGCCTCGGCGTTATTGGCACTCATGCGGATACGCGCCGGTCGGTGCAACTGCATCTGTCCTTCCCGTTCGAAACGCCAAGCGAAGGGCGGAGCGAGGCCGTCCCAATCGAGGCCGTCATGTTCGCCCAATTGAGCGGGGTCGCCCGGTACGCCACGACGCTTGAGATAGCCTGGACTGGCACAGGCGATGCGCACCATGCTCGCCAACGGGGTGGCGACCAGTCGGGTGTCGGCCATTTGCCCGGCACGCAGTACCAGATCGACCTTGCCCAGGTTCGAGCCGCCCATGTCGACGAAGCTGTCGATCAGATGCAACTGCACATCGAGTCCCGGATACAGCACCAGAAAATCGGCAATCACCGGTGCAAGATGCCGTCGCCCGAACGCTGCCGGAGCATCTACTCGAATCAGACCTTCCGGCGCACTGCTCAGCGACACCGCTTCAGCGCGGGCCAGTTGCAGCTCGGCAACGATTCGCCGCGCCCGTTCGGCAAATGCCAGACCGGCCGGCGTCGCTCGCACTGCATGGGTGCTGCGGATAAACAACTGGCTGCCGACAGCGCTTTCCAGACTATCGATGCGCCTGGCGACAGCGGAAGGCGTCAGCGGGTGTCGGCGTGAAGCGGCAGAAAAGCTGCCGCTCTCAAGCACGTCGAGAAACAACCCGAGCTGCTCGGTCAATTGATTGGGGTTCATGAATCAATCCAGTGCTTATGCGGATTTGGCACAGCCATTGTGCGTTGCTGTGCGTTTCCGTGCCAGCGCCGACTGCGTAGGATGAATCGCCTGACGTATGAGGAGTCCGGCTGTGATCGAATTTTTGCTTTACCTGTTGTTCGGCGCTGCCCTTGGCACCCTGGGCGGGATATTCGGCATTGGCGGTGGTTTGATCGCCATTCCGTTACTGGGCGTGTGGTTCGGTCTCGATCAACAGATTGCCCAAGGCACGGCGCTGGTGATGGTGGTGCCTAACGTGATGCTGGCGCTGTGGCGTTATCACCAGCGAAACCGCATCGAACTCCGACATGCGTTGCCGCTGGCGGTGATGGGATTCTGCTTTGCGTGGATCGGCTCGATCTGGGCCGTGGGCATCGACGCGCAAACCATGCGCATCGGTTTCGTCGCATTCCTCGTGGCGTTGTCCGCCTACAACCTGGTGCGCATGTTCGGCACGCGACCTTCAGCGAGTTCCGAAATGCGTTACTCATGGCCTTGGCTGGGTGTACTGGGCGCGGCGTCGGGGACCATGGGCGGCCTGTTCGGTGTCGGTGGGGCGGTGGTGGCGACGCCAGTGCTGACCAGTCTGTTCGGCACCACTCAGGTGGTTGCTCAGGGACTGTCGCTGGCGCTGGCATTGCCGAGTACCGGCGTGACGCTGGTCACGTATGCGGTGCATCACGAAGTGGACTGGATGATCGGCCTGCCGCTGGCCATCGGCGGTCTGGCCAGCATCAGTTGGGGCGTGAAGGTGGCCCACGCGATGCCGGAAAAACTCCTGCGTGGGCTGTTCTGCGGGTTCCTGGTGCTCTGCGCGGTGATGCTCGCCCTTAAAGTTTGAAGCCTTCGACGATGTGCTCGGCCAGGCACTCGGTGATCGGCGACGGATTGTTCAGGTTGCGGATCAGCATGATGCTGGCCTCGGGCAGCAGCGGCAGATCCTCGGCCGCGCCGAGAATGCGCATGTCCGGAGTGATCAGGCTTTCCAGTTGCGCGGTGATCGCCAGGCCCGCGCTCACCACTGCCATCAACGCCGACAGGCTGGTGCTGTTGTAGGCGATGCGGTATTCGCGGCCCATGGCGTCCAGCGCATTGCAGGCCCACAGACGACAGAAGCAATCGCTGTTGAACATCGCCAGCGGCAACGGCGTCTGCTCGTGGGCGCTGAAGTTCTGCGCCTCGGCCCACACGAAACGCTCCTTGCGCAGCAACTGGCCGATTTCGTTGCCCGGCTCGCGGGTGACGATCGACAGATCCAGGTCGGTGCGTTGCAGCAATTGGCGGGTGGATTCGCAGTGCACTTCGATCTGGATCAGCGGATAGAACTGGGCGAAGCGCGAGAGGATTCCCGGCAGAAACCGCATCACGTAATCGTCCGGCGTGCCGATGCGCACGGTGCCGACCATATGCGGCTCGCGCAGGGTGTTGAACACTTCGCTGTGCAGTTTCAGGATGCGCCGCGCATAACCGAGCAACACCTGGCCTTCGGCAGTGAGGCGTATCTGACGTCCGTCGCGCTCGAACAACTGGCGCTGCAGCACGTCCTCTTCCAGGCGCTTCATCTGCATGCTCACTGCCGACTGCGTGCGATTGACCATTTCACCGGCGCGGGTGAACCCGCCCTGATCGGCAATGGCGACGAAGGTACGCAGGACATCGGTATCGATACTGGGGTAGGCCGACAATTGATGAATCTCCGTGATGCATGCCATCAGAAACATTCGTTGGATTGATCGTAGCGCCGGCGCGAGACTTGAGCCATCCCAAAAAGGAGGCAACACGATGAAAGGTCAAAGAGAGTATGCAGGTGAAGAAAAATTTTCCGGCCATATCGTTTCCGATCTGTTGCACAAGTTCAGCCGCTGGTACGAACTGCATCGCGAACGTGAGCTGCTTGCCAGTCTGAGCGACGAAGTGTTGAAGGACATCGGGGTCAGCCGCGCCGATGTCGAACACGAAGCGGTGCGGCCGTTCTGGGACGATCCGATGCATAAATGATGGGGCGAACGCTACACAAATCCCTTTCAGGTGAGGTAGGTTGCGAGCAGACATGGAGGTACACATGCCCGCGACATTGTCCTTTTCCCTTAAACAGGCTCGACGTCTGGCACTGGCTGCCCAAGGGTTCAACGGGCGCCAGCCGCCGGTCGTCAAGACGACACACCTCAATCGGCTGATCGAACGCCTCGGCCTGTTGCAGATCGATTCCGTCAACGCTGTGGTGCGCTCGCACTACCTCCCGCTGTTTTCCCGTCTCGGTTCCTATTCTTCTGACTTGCTTGACCATGCTGCCTGGAGCTCGGGTCGGCGCCGCTCTTTGTTCGAATACTGGGGGCATGAGGCGTCTCTGCTGCCACTGTCGATGTATCCGTTGATGGGCTGGCGGATGCAGCGGGCCAGGCGCGGTGAAGACATCTATCAGCAACTGGCGCGATTCGGCCGCGAGCAACAGGACACCATTCGCCGGGTGCTGGCGTCGGTCGAGGAGCAGGGCGCTCTGGGCGCCGGCAGCTTGTCGACCCGCAAGGAAAAAGCCGGACCGTGGTGGGATTGGAGTGCAGAAAAGCATGCACTGGAATGGCTGTTTGCTGCCGGCGAAGTCACCGTGGCCGGGCGCCGTGGTTTCGAGCGGTTGTACGATTTGCCGGAGCGGGTGATTCCGGCTTCCGTGTTGCAGCAACCGTTGCCCGATGAGGCCGAGGCGCAGCGCGGTTTATTGCTGCATGCGGCCGAGGCGCTGGGCGTGGCGACGGAAAAAGACCTGCGCGATTACTTCCGTCTGAACCCTTCCGATGCCCGTCCGCGTGTAGCTGAACTGGTCGAGGCCGGACAGTTGCTGACCTGTGAAGTCGCTGGCTGGCGCCAGATCGCCTACTGCCTGCCCGAACCGAAAATACCGCGGAAAGTTGAAGCCAGTGCGCTGTTGTCGCCGTTCGACTCACTGATCTGGGAGCGCAACCGCACCGAGCGGCTGTTCGATTTCCGTTACCGACTGGAGATCTATACGCCGCAGGACAAACGCGTTTACGGCTATTACGTGCTGCCGTTCCTGCACAGCGAACGGATAGCGGCGCGGGTCGACCTGCGCGCCGAGCGGGCGGCGGGGCGGTTGGCGGTGCACGCGGTACACGAGGAAGAGTCTGGGCTGGATGACGCGGGGATGCTGGCGTTGGCTGCTAATTTGCGGCGGATGGCGGATTGGCTGGGGCTTGAACAGGTGCAACTCAATTGTCAGCGCGAAAGCGCAGGGCGGTTGCGGACGGCGCTGGCTCAAGTTGATTGAGCCAGCGCCATCGCGACTCAGCGTCGTACCTGCTTCAGCGTCTCGGCAATCAAGAACGCCAGTTCCAGTGACTGATCGGCGTTCATCCGCGGGTCGCAGTGGGTGTGATAGCGATCCGAAAGACCATCCTCGGTGATCGGCCGTGCGCCACCGATGCATTCGGTGACGTTCTGCCCGGTCATCTCGATGTGAATGCCGCCGGCGTAGCTGCCTTCCGCTTCGTGAACCTGGAAGAACTGCTTCACCTCGCCGAGGATCTGCGCGAAGTCGCGGGTCTTGTAACCGCTGCTGGCCTTGATGGTGTTGCCGTGCATCGGGTCGGAACTCCACAGCACCTGCTTGCCTTCACGCTGCACCGCGCGGATCAGCGCCGGCAGGTGATCGCCGACCTTGTTCGCGCCCATGCGCGCGATCAGGTTGAGGCGGCCCGGATCGTTGTCCGGATTGAGTACGTCGATCAGGCGGATCAGGTCGTCGGGGTTCATGCTCGGGCCGACTTTCACCCCGATCGGGTTGTTCACCCCTCGCAGGAATTCGACGTGGGCGCCGTCCAGCTGGCGGGTGCGGTCGCCGATCCACAACATGTGCGCCGAGCAATCGTAATAATCGTTGGTCAGGCTGTCGCGGCGCACGAAGGCTTCTTCGTAGTTCAGCAGCAGCGCTTCGTGGGCGGTGAAGAAACTGGTCTCGCGCAATTGCGGCGAGCTGTCCATGCCGCAGGCGCGCATGAAGGCCAGTGTTTCATCGATGCGGTCGGCAAGGTGGCTGTATTTCTCCGCCAGTGCCGAGTTGGCGATGAAATCCAGGTTCCACTTGTGCACCTGATGCAGATCGGCAAAACCGCCCTGGGCGAAGGCACGCAGCAGGTTGAGGGTCGCGGTGGACTGATGATAGGACTGCAGCAGGCGCTCTGGATCCGGCACGCGGCTGGCCGAGTCGAAACCGATGCCGTTGACGATATCGCCCCGGTAGGCCGGCAGGGTCACCCCGTCGATGGTCTCGTCGTTGGCCGAGCGCGGCTTGGCGAACTGGCCGGCCATGCGCCCGACTTTCACCACCGGGCAACCGGCGGCGAAGGTCATGACGATTGCCATTTGCAGCAACACTTTAAAGGTGTCGCGAATCTTCGCGGCGGAGAACTCGGCGAAGCTTTCCGCGCAGTCGCCGCCCTGCAGCAGGAAAGCCCGACCCTGGGTGACTTCGGCAAACTGACGGCGCAGCTCGCGCGCTTCGCCGGCAAACACCAGCGGCGGATAGCTGGCCAGTGTCTGTTCGACCTGGTGCAGGTGCGCGGCGTCGGGATATTGGGGTTGTTGCTGGATCGGCAAGGCACGCCAGCTGTCAGGACTCCAGGGTTGGCTCATCACGGTCTCTAAGGTTCTTCGCACGGACGGCCATGTTAGCAGCAATTAGTGCGTGACCTGTTCCCGCCGCATCGCGGACAATCGCGGCTTTGCCACAGTGCGGTTGCGGTAATGATCTGGAGACGAAATGACTGAGGAGCGCGTCGAGCGGTTGCTCGCCGAGGTACAGGATGAGTTCGGCGTGATTCGCGTGCTGGAAGTGGCCGATTACCGCTTTCTGGAGTTCGGTGATGCTATCGAGCAAAGCTGTGTATTCACCGCCGATCCGAGCTGGCTGGAGTACGACTATACCCGGGCGATGCTGATCGGCGCGTTGTGCCATGAGCAACCGGAGAGCGCGCTGTTTCTCGGGCTTGGCGCCGGCACGCTGACCCAGGCCTGTCTCAGGTTTCTGCCGCTGGAAGATGTCGAGGCCATCGAGTTGCGTCCGGATGTGCCGCGCCTGGCGATCGAATACCTCGGACTGGATGACGATCCGCGGTTGTATATCCGTGTCGGTGATGCAATCGAACTGCTGCCGACGGCCGAACCGGCGGATCTGATCTTCGTCGACCTGTACACCGATGTCGGTCCGGGCGCCGCGCATCTTGCGTGGAATTTCCTCGGTGACTGTCAGAAACGTCTGAATCCCGGTGGCTGGCTGGTGATCAACCAGTGGGCTACCGATGACGGGAAGCCTTTGGGGGCAGCACTGTTGCGAGGGCTCTATCACCGACACTATTGGGAGCTGCCGGTGAAAGAGGGCAATGTGATTCTGATCGTGCCGGCAGACCTCGATCAGTCGCTGGACCTGCAGGCGCTCACCACCCGGGCTGAAGCGCTCGCACCGAAACTGGGTTACTCGTTGCAGTCGTTGATCAACTGCATTCGTCCGGCGACCTGATCTTCACAGGCCTTTGAAAACCCCCGGTCTGCGCTCCACCAGCGAGCGCACACCTTCCTTGGCATCCTCGGTTGCCAGCAGCTTCCTGACCAGTGGCGGCAAGCTTCGCGCCGCCGCAGTCTCGCCTTCATATCGCGCCTGACGCGCCGACATCAGCGTCGCCTGTACGCCCAGTGGCGCCTGTCGGGCTATCCGTTCGGCCAGTTCGATGGCGCGCGGCAGCAAGTCCTCGCTGGCCATGACTTCCTGCACCAGGCCCAGCCGCAGCGCATCATGGGCGTCGAACTCGTCGCCTGTCAGCAGCCAGCGCATGGCGTTGCCCCAGCCGGCCACCTGATGAAAACGCAACGTGGCTCCGCCGAACGGGAAGATTCCGCGCTGTACTTCCATCTGGGCGAATCGGGTATTGCTGGCGCACAGGTTGATGTCGGCTGCGAGCATCAGCTCGATGCCGATGGTCAGGCAATAACCCTGCGCGGCGACGATCACCGGTTTGCTGACCCGCGGTCCGACGAACACGCCCCAGGGATCGCAACCGCCGGTCGGCACTTGCCAGCCTTGGGCGAGGGCGGAACTGGCGTTGACCAGGTCGAGCCCGGCGGTGAAATGCTCGCCATGGCCGAACACCACCGCCACTCGCGCATCGCTGTCGGCTTCGAATTCGCCGTAGGCCAGGGCCAGATCGTTGAGCAGGTCGAGGTCGAAGGCATTGCGTTTGGCTGCTCGGTCCAGGCCGATCAAATGCACGTGACCATGGCGCTCGCGGCTGACGCGGCCGGGACAGGGCTGATTCATGAGTGTTTCCTCGGACGGGAAGAATGGGTGCAGCGACCACATGCCGCACATCGGTGAATCGTTTAAGCGTCATCACCCGCAAGTCCGGGCCTTTGAAAAATAGACCTTCGCACGATTATCCGCAAAACCCCGTTACACAGCGGTGACAACTGTTCTGCGCGGATAAAAAAAGCTCCCTTTTTGGGCAAATTCCGGTATAGTGCGCGCCGGCCTTTAACCGGGCCGCGTTTAGGTAGCGCAATTCCCCGAAGTCAGCTTCGGCTGCACGTCCGCACTGCGGGCTCTTCCTTGACGATTCTTTTCCATCCATTCGTTTTCGCAAATCCCCGCCGACAAAGCTGCCAGGGCGACTCTTGAGTCTCAACACGGCATGTGCAGCTTTGGAGCATGGGTCTTTGCGGATGCACTTAGAGGCAGACCCATGACCCAGGAAATCGGCGGCTTCGCCGCTCTTGAACTTCATCCCAATATTGTCGCTGCAGTAGTCGCTACCGGCTATGAAGAGCCTTCGGCCATTCAGCAGCAGTCGATCCCGATCATCCTCGCCGGTCACGATATGATTGGCCAGGCGCAAACCGGTACCGGTAAAACCGCTGCCTTTGCCCTGCCTATCCTGCACCGCATCGATCCGTCCAAGCGCGAGCCGCAAGCTCTGATCCTGGCCCCAACTCGTGAGTTGGCGCTGCAAGTTGCAACCGCTTTCGAAACCTACGCCAAGCAAATGCCGGGCGTGACTGTTGTGGCTGTCTACGGCGGCGCGCCGATGGGCCCACAACTGAAAGCAATCCGTAATGGCGCACAGATCGTTGTCGCCACTCCGGGCCGTCTGTGCGACCACCTGCGTCGCGACGAAAAAGTCCTCGCCACCGTGAACCACCTGGTTCTCGATGAAGCGGACGAAATGCTCAAACTGGGCTTCATGGACGACCTCGAAGTCATCTTCAAGGCCATGCCGGAAACCCGTCAGACCGTACTGTTCTCGGCTACCTTGCCGCAGTCGATCCGTGCGATCGCCGAGCGTCACCTCAAGGATCCGAAACACGTCAAGATCCAGAGCAAGACCCAGACCGTCACCGCGATCGAACAGGCTCACCTGTTGGTTCACGCCGACCAGAAGACTTCTGCCGTTCTCAGCTTGCTGGAAGTGGAAGATTTCGACGCTCTGATCATGTTCGTGCGCACCAAGCAAGCGACCCTGGATCTGGCCAGCGCCCTCGACGCCAAAGGCTACAAGGCCGCTGCGTTGAACGGCGACATCGCCCAGAACCAGCGTGAGCGCGTGATCGACTCGCTCAAGGATGGCCGTCTGGACATCGTTGTGGCGACCGACGTTGCCGCCCGTGGTCTGGACGTACCGCGCATCACTCACGTATTCAACGTGGACATGCCGTACGATCCGGAATCCTACGTGCACCGTATCGGCCGTACCGGCCGTGCCGGTCGCGAAGGTCGCGCGCTGTTGCTGGTGACGCCGCGTGAACGCCGCATGCTGCAGGTGATCGAGCGTGTCACCGGTCAGAAAGTGGCCGAAGTGCGTCTGCCGGACGCCCAGGCCGTTCTCGATGCCCGCATCAAGAAGCTGACCAACAGCCTGTCGCCGCTGGTGGCGGACGCCGAATCGACTCACGGTGATCTGCTCGATCGCCTGACCGCCGATATCGGTTGCACCCCGCGTGCCCTGGCTGCCGCTCTGCTGCGCAAGGCCACCAATGGTCAGGCGCTGAACCTGGCAGCGATCGAGAAGGAGCGTCCACTGGTGCCTGCACCGCGTGGCGACCGTCCTGATCGTGGCGAGCGTCCGGATCGCGGTGACCGCGAGCGCCGTGCGCCGATGCCGCTGGGTGAGGGCCGTGCCCGTTGCCGTACCGCGCTGGGCGCGCGTGACGGTATCGCGGCGAAAAACCTGCTGGGTGCCATCCTCAACGAAGGTGGTCTGGCACGTGAAGCCATCGGTCGCATCCAGGTGCGTGACAGCTTCAGCCTCGTCGAGCTGCCGGAAGAGGGCCTGGATAAACTCCTGGCCAAGCTGAAGGACACTCGCGTTGCCGGCAAGCAATTGAAGCTGCGTCGCTACCGCGAAGATTGATCCGCCCTTGGGCTGATTGATCGATAAAAAATCCCCGACTGGTTCGGGGATTTTTTATGCCTGCGATTTCAGGTGCGAGTGCATCAGCCGAACCGGTAAATGTCCATGCCCAGCGCACCCATGGTGAATCCCTGGTGCGCAATGCTGAACTCACCGCCGGCGCCGCGAGCGAAGTACAACGGTAACAGGTGCTCATCGCTCGGATGGCTGCGGACGGCGTTCGGCGCTTGCTGACGGTAATCATGCAAGGCGGTTTCGTCGTTGGCTGCGAGCTTGTCGACCATCCAGTCGCGGAAGTCCCGGGCCCATGGTTCGACGCTTTCCGGACCGGCGTGCCAGTCCAGTTCACGCAGGTTATGGGTAATGCTGCCGGATCCGATCAGGAGAAGGCCTTGTTCGCGCAGGCCGGCCAACGCCTGGCCCACGCGGGTCTGCAACGTCGGGCCGCCACGGCTGGGCAGGGAAACCTGCACCACCGGGATATCGGCCTGCGGGTACATCAGCGACAGCGGTACCCACACGCCATGGTCAAAGGGTCGTTGCGGGTCGAGGCGTGCCGGCAGGGTGTTGGCGGTCAGCAGGTCAGCGACCTCTTGGGCCAGTTGCGGATTGCCCGGGGCGGGATACTGCACTTCAAACAGTGCGCGGGGGAAACCGCCGAAATCATGCCAGGTTTCCGGTTGCGGATGACTGCTGACCAACAGTTCCTGGCTTTCCCAGTGCGCGGAAACAATGACGATGGCTTTCGGGCGTGGTATTTCGGCGGCCAGGCGCGCCAGGGCCGGACCACTGGCGCCGGGCTCCAGAGCCAGCATGGGCGAGCCGTGAGAGATGAACAGGCTGGGAAACATGAACGGATTCCTGAGCGTTAAGATGGCTCATCTTCAGTCAGATCATTGATCTGATTCCAATATAAGTTTTAACGCTTTTTGATCGAGTTTTTTGGAGGAATCATGCAGCCGGAGTTTTGGCACAAGAAATGGGAAACGAACCAGATCGGCTTTCATCAGCCTGAAGTGAATCCATATTTGCAGCGGCATTGGGCCGATCTGGCCATTGCGGCGCAGGCACGGGTTCTGGTGCCGTTGTGCGGAAAAAGCCTGGATCTGTTGTGGCTGGCCGGTCAGGGGCATCGGGTTCTCGGTGTCGAGTTGTCCGAAAAGGCCGTCGAGGATTTCTTCCGCGAGCAGGCATTACAGCCGCAAATCAGCGAGGAGGGCGGGTTCAGGATCTATCGGGCCGGAAGTATCGAGTTGTGGTGCGGGGATTTCTTTGCCTTGTCCGCGAGCGACGTGGCTGATTGCACGGCGCTGTATGACCGCGCTGCACTGATCGCCCTGCCGTGGCCGATGCGCGAGCGTTATGCGACACATTTGCTCGAAATCCTGCCGGCGGGCCTGCGTGGTTTGCTGATCACGCTGGATTACGATCAGGCACAGATGCCCGGTCCGCCATTTGCAGTGACTGATGTCGAAGTACAGCGGCTTTTTGGTAATGATTGGGCGGTGCAGGCGCTGGAAGAACAGGACGTGTTGAGCGAAAGCGGGAAGTTCCTGCAAGCGGGCGTCACGCGGTTGCAGGAGCGGGTGTATCGGCTGGCCGGTCGGTAACAGGCATGAAAAAGGCCCGCATTTCTGCGGGCCTTCTGTTTTTGCCGGGCTGATCAGCCGCGACGACGCAGGGCGTCGATACGCTCTTCCAGCGGCGGGTGGCTCATGAACATGCGGGCGAACCCTTGTTTGATGCCACCGTTGATGCCGAAGGCATTCAGGGTGTCAGGCATGTGCACCGGCAGGCCCTGTTCGGCACGCAGGCGTTGCAGGGCGCCGATCATCGCGCTGGTACCGGCCAGACGGGCGCCGGCGTCGTCGGCACGGAATTCCCGTTTGCGCGAGAACCACATTACGATCGCGCTGGCCAGGATGCCCAGAACCAGTTCGGCGAAGATGGTCGCGATGTAGTACGCGATACCCTGGCCTTCCTCGTTCTTGAAGATCACCTTGTCAACGAAGTTGCCGATGATCCGTGCAAAGAACATCACGAAGGTGTTCACCACGCCCTGGATCAGTGCCAGGGTGACCATGTCGCCGTTGGCGACGTGGCCGATTTCGTGGGCCAGCACGGCTTTCACTTCGTCCGGAGAGAAACGCTCCAGCAGGCCCTGGCTGACAGCGACCAGTGCATCGTTCTTGTTCCAGCCCGTGGCGAAAGCGTTCGCTTCGTAGGCCGGGAAAATCCCGACTTCGGGCATCTTGATCCCGGCTTCCCGGGACAGTTGCTCGACGGTTTGCAGCAGCCATTGTTCGTGGCGGGTGCGCGGCTGGGTGATGATCTGGGTGCCGGTGCTCATCTTCGCCATCCACTTGGAGATGAACAATGAGAACAGCGAACCGGCGAAACCAAAGACTGCACAGAAAACCAGCAGCTGATTGAGGTTGAGGTCAACCCCGTTGGCCGCCATGAACCCGTTGAAGCCGAACAGGCTCAGGGTGATGCTGGCTATCAGCACGACCGCCAGGTTAGTGGCCAAAAACAGCAGGATGCGCATCATGGTTGTAGA
This sequence comes from Pseudomonas sp. KCJK9016, assembly GCF_046231795.1. NCBI lineage: Bacteria > Pseudomonadati > Pseudomonadota > Gammaproteobacteria > Pseudomonadales > Pseudomonadaceae > Pseudomonas > Pseudomonas sp. KCJK9016. The sequence goes on from NZ_JBJJMM010000006.1 coordinate 167,123, forward strand.
AATCTCCTCGAGCTAAAGATGTAGCGTACTGCGGGGTATATAAGGTGCGGCACCGGGCGATTCAACCGGGTGACTATTTCAAACTGTGTCCTACGCTGAATTCTGCAGTGCGTGGGACATTTCCCATCCTCGCGCCGATATGGACGACAGCCGTGCGCCACCCACGGCCAGTACGTCAGACTCGCGTGATGGGTGGTACGAGTCGACAGTGTAGAAGGCATACGCAAGGTGGCGGGGCAGAAGTGTTGCTGAATCAGACAGTGCGCAACGCAAGGCGCGTTGCGCGCTGATGTCCGGCTACTGGCGGTAGGTCTTGAGGAAGTTGCCGATGCGCCCGATGGCCATGTCCAGATCATCGACACGGGGCAGGGTCACGACACGGAAGTGATCCGGCCATGGCCAGTTGAAGGCCGTGCCCTGAACCACCAGGAGTTTCTCGGACAGCAACAGGTCGAGGACGAATTTTTCGTCGTTGTGAATCGGGCAGACTTTCGGGTCGATTTTGGGGAAGGCGTACAGCGCGCCCATAGGCTTTACGCAGCTCACGCCTGGGATGTCATTGAGCAACTCCCAGGTGCGGTTGCGCTGTTCCAGCAGGCGCCCTTGCGGCAGCACCAGATCATTGATGCTCTGATAGCCGCCGAGTGCGGTCTGAATGGCGTGCTGGCTCGGCACGTTGGCACACAGGCGCATGTTGGCCAGCATGTCGATACCTTCGATGTAGCTGTGGGCATTGTGCTTGGGCCCGGAGATGGCGATCCAGCCGGAGCGGAAACCCGCTACGCGATACGACTTCGACAGGCCGTTGAAGGTCAGGCACAGCAGGTCCGGGGCCAGCGATGCCGTGCAGATATGCACGGCATCGTCGTAAAGGATCTTGTCGTAGATCTCGTCGGAGAACACCACCAGGTTGTGCTGACGGGCCAGTTCCAGCATGCCCAGCAACACTTCCTTCGAATAGACGGCGCCGGTCGGGTTGTTCGGGTTGATGATCACCATGGCCTTGGTGTTCGGGGTGATCTTGGCTTTCATGTCGGCCAGATCCGGGAACCAGCCGGCGCCTTCGTCGCACAGGTAATGCACGGCATTGCCGCCGGCCAGGCTGACGGCAGCGGTCCACAGCGGATAGTCAGGCGCCGGCACCAGCACTTCGTCGCCATTGTTGAGCAAGGCCTGCAGCGACATCACGATCAGTTCGGACACGCCGTTGCCCAGGTAGATGTCTTCGATGCCGACACCTTCGACCTGCTTCTGCTGGTAGTACTGCATCACCGCCTTGCGCGCGCTGAACAGGCCTTTGGAGTCGCTGTAGCCCTGTGCGGTCGGCAGGTTGCGGATCACATCCTGGAGAATTTCGTCAGGCGCTTCGAAACCAAAGGGCGCCGGGTTGCCAATGTTCAGCTTGAGGATGCGGTGGCCTTCCTCTTCCAGGCGTTTGGCGTGCTTGAGCACCGGGCCGCGAATGTCGTAGCAGACGTTGGCGAGCTTGTTCGATTTGCTGAACTGCATGGTGATGTGATCCCGAAAATGAACGATCCAGACGGCGGGTGGACAACCGTGCTGGGAATCCTGCGTCTTCACACAGGCAGGCCTCTTGAGCGGCGGTTTCCGACAATCCGTTTGAATGCGCCGGATCCCGCTGCCAGACTGGCGTATGACGAGGCGCAATCATACGTGCCGCCCGATCCGTGGAAAAGGTACAGATCGGGCTTTTTCAGCCGCTGAGGTGTGATGATGGAAAAGATAGAAAAGACCCTGGAAGAATGGCGCGCGATGCTCGATCCGGAGCAGTACAACGTGTGCCGTCTCAGTGCTACCGAACGACCGTTCTCGGGCAAGTACAACGCCACGAAGACGGACGGCGTCTATCACTGCGTCTGCTGCAACGCGCCGCTGTTCGACTCCTCGACCAAATTCGACTCCGGTTGCGGCTGGCCGAGCTTTTATGCACCGATCGGTGAAAGTGCCATGACCGAAATCCGTGACACCAGCCACGGCATGATCCGCACCGAAGTGAAATGCGCCCGTTGCGATGCGCATCTCGGTCACGTATTCCCCGACGGGCCGCCACCAACCGGCCTGCGTTACTGCATCAACTCGGTGTGCCTGGACTTGGTACCGCGCGAATAACCGAATGCAGGCGATCCACGGATCGCCTTTCGGATAATTAAATTGCACGCAATTAAATTGCTCGCTACCTTTGCAGCTTCTCAACTTTCCGGAGTGCGCACCATGAGCGATAACCTGCTGGACATCCCGTGCACCACCATCAAGGGCGAGCAAAAGACCCTCGCCGATTTCGCCGGCAAGGCGGTGCTCGTGGTCAACACCGCCAGCAAGTGTGGTTTCACTCCGCAGTACAAGGGGCTCGAAGCCTTGTGGCAGACCTACAAGGATCAAGGTCTGGTAGTGCTGGGCTTTCCGTGCAATCAGTTCGGCAAGCAGGAGCCCGGCAACGAGGGCGCAATCAGCGAATTCTGCGAGCTCAATTACGGCGTCAGCTTCCCGTTGTTCAAGAAGATTGAAGTCAACGGCAACGGTGCGCATCCGCTGTTTGTGCAATTGAAGAAACGTGCGCCGGGCGTTCTGGGCTCCCAGGGCATCAAGTGGAACTTCACCAAATTCCTGATCGGAAAGGATGGCCAGGTGGTCAAGCGCTTCGCCCCGGCCACCAAGCCGCAGGACCTGAGCCGCGAGATCGAAGCCCTGCTCAAATGAACACGCTGTCCGCCGATGCCCTGAAGCTCGACAGTCAGTTGTGTTTCAAGCTGTACGCCGCGTCCCGGGCGGTGATCCGTGCCTACAGGCCGATGCTCGATCAGCTCGGTCTGACGTATCCGCAGTACCTGGCGATGCTGGTGCTGTGGGAATGGCAGGAGGCCGCGCCGGAACAACCGACGGTCAAGGCGTTGGGCGAGCGTCTGGCGCTGGATTCCGGGACGCTCACGCCGCTGCTCAAGCGTCTGGAGCAACTGCAACTGGTACAACGCCGGCGTTCGGCGCGGGACGAGCGTGAGGTCCATCTGAGCCTCACTTCCCAGGGGCAGGCGTTGCGCGCGCAGGTCGGGCCTTTGAAGGACCGGTTGTTGTGTGACAGCGGTGTCGAACTGGATCGGCTCAATGAACTGCGCGCAGGGCTCGATCATCTGTTGGGCCAGATCAGAGCGCTGTCGTAGTCGGGATCCATTGATCCAGCAACGCCGCCAGTTCTTCGCGGCGAAAGGGTTTGGCCAGGTAGTCGCTCATGCCCGCCGCCCGGCAGCGTTCGCGTTCCTCGGACATGGCGTTGGCAGTCAGCGCCACGATCGGCAGATGCGGCCAGCGACCGCTCTGGCGGATCTGCCGGCTCGCTTCGTAGCCATCCATCACCGGCATGTTGCAGTCCATCAATACCAGATCGAATTCGTGGTGTTCCAGTTGATCCAGCGCTTCTGCGCCATGGGCTGCCACGATGACCTCACACCCGAGTTTGCCGAGCATGCCCTTGGCCACCAGTTGGTTGACCGGATTGTCCTCCACCAGCAGCACCCGTCCGCGGCGTTGCGAGGGGACGTTTTCGAGCCGTGCGCGATCGATCGTGACGATGTCCGGTTGCAGGGTCCGGCGCAGATTCTGGTAAAGGGCATTGCGTGCCAGCGGGCGCGCCTGCTGTTGCAGCGGGGCGAGAGCGGCGGCCTCTTCGCCGGGCAGGAAGCTGCCGTAGGCCGTCACCAGCAGGATCGGGGCGCTCATGGTCGGGCGCAGGCCGAACAGGCATTCGGGGCAGTCGGTGACGATGATGTCCGGCGTCAGGCCCAGCAATGAGTCGTCGATCGTGCGCTGTTCATAGGTCAGGCCCCAGACCGGCAGCAGGTTTTTCAGCAGCTCCGAGAGACCGCTGGCGGCAGTGGTAATGGCGAGCACCTTGCCATGCAGCGGTGCCGGAATGACTGCGCGGGTGTGGCAGGGCAATGGCAGTTCGGCGCAGAACTGGCTGCCGAATCCGACTTCAGAGCTGATCGTCAGGCGCCCCTGCATGGCTTCGCAAAGATTGTAGGTCAACGCCAGGCCCAGCCCGGTGCCGCCGTACTGCCGGGTAATGCCGGCCCCGGCCTGGGTGAAGGGCTGGAAGATTCTCACCTGGGCTTCCTGGGCGATGCCGATGCCGGTGTCACACACCTCGATACGCACGCCATCCTTCCAAGTCGACAATCGGACATCGACCCGGCCGAAACGGGTGAACTTCAGGGCGTTGGACAGCAGGTTGCTGACGATCTGCCGGACCCGGGTCGGGTCGCCGAGTACCAGCGCCGGGAAGTGCGGATCGATCAGGCAGGTCAGTTCGACGCTTGGCGCGGCATTCTGCGACAGCAGGTTGGCGGTGTCTTCGATGAGCGAGCCGAGGTCGAACGGGATGTGCTCGAGCTCCAGTTGTCCGGCATCGAATTTCGATAGATCAAGAATATCGTTGAGCAATTCCACCAGTACCTTGCCCGAGTCGTGGGCGATGGACAGTTGCTGTTGCTGTTCAGCATTGAGCGGACCGTCCAGGGACAGCGCGATCATGCCCAGCAGGCCGTTGAGCGGGGTGCGGATCTCATGGCTCATGTTGGCCAGAAAAGCCGAGCGCGCCTCGGCCATGTCCAGCGCCGTACTGCGGGCCACTTCCAGTTCTTCGTTGGACTGGCTGAGGCGGGCATTGATTGCCTTGAGTTCGGCGGTGCGTGCTGAAACGATATCTTCCAGTTGTGCGAGGTATTCGGTGAGTCGGTTTTCTGCGTTGCGCCGTTGCCGGATTTCCGTGGCGATATTTTCGAACTGCTGATTGGCGACCTTCACCAGCACGCCGATCTCGTCGTTGGCATGGCCGGTCGGACACTCCAGGGTGGTCGGTTCGGCACTGCGCGGATCGCGCCCGCTGAGCTCACGGATCACCCGCACCAGCGGCTTGGTCAGCATCACATAGAACAACGCCAGCAGGATGCCGGTCAGGATCAAACTGCGGGCAAAGCCATTGAGCAAGGTGACTTCGGCCCGGCGCAGAAAACGGCTGCCGAAGGCATAGGTGTCCACTTCCAGGCTCAGGGTGCCGAGAGACTCGTTGGGCAAATGATCGAGATAGAGCCGGTCCTCGAACTCGCGCTTGGCCCCGAACAGGAAGTCGCTCAGTACCCGGTAACCACTTTGCAGCTCCGGACGCTTGACGCTGGCCAGCACCGTCTGGTTGTTGTCGGTCAATTGCGCGGAAATGATTGCCGGCGAACGCAGCAAACCCAGCGTAAGCTCCTGGGCCAGTTCCGCGTCGATGTTGTAGGCAATGCGCGAGGCCGGATTGTGACTGATTTCCAGCAGGGAAAGGATTTCACGGTTGATGGAGGCGTCTTCGCTGGCATAATCGATGCCGATTTGCAGCAGACTGAGCAGTGTGCCCAGAATGAACCCGACCAGCACGGTAAGCCTGGCTTGCTTGTAAGACAGCCGGTGGGTGAATTTGATATCCATGGGGTGTTGAACCACTTACGTTTCCCTTCGCTGCTCAAGCATAGTCGATCATGCATGGATACCGGAGTTCCCGCATAGCCTTGTAACAAGGGCCGGGACGGGTGTCGAACGCTATCGTCCATCGCTGTTTTGTCATCATCACTGTCAACCCGCCCGAGGAGAAGACGTGGATTCCCGATTGAATGCTTTTCTTGAGCGCGCAGAGTCGGTTCTGGCGCGGATCGAACCGTTGCTGCCGGCGCCACGCCCGCTCATCGACTGGGGTACTTGCCTGGCTGCTCGCTGGCAGCGTGACGGGCGCAGCGGTTATCTGCTGCCGCTTGAAGTCAGTCTGGACATGCGTCTGTCGGATTTGATTGGTGTCGATCGGCAACTGGAGCAACTGGGCCGAAATACCCAACAGTTCCTCGACGGCATGCCAGCCAACCATGCCCTGCTCTGGGGCTCGCGCGGGACCGGTAAATCCTCGCTGGTGCGGGCGCTGCTGGCCGAGCACGCCAAGGCCGGCCTGCGCCTGATCGAGATCGAGCGCGATCATCTGGCTGATCTGCCGCGGGTGGTGGAGCAGGTTGCCAAACTGCCACAGCGTTTCGTGCTGTTTTGCGATGATCTGTCGTTCGAGTCCGGCGAAGGCGATTACCGGGTGCTGAAAAGCGTGCTGGATGGCTCGCTGGAACAGGCGCCGGACAACGTGTTGCTGTATGCGACTTCCAACCGTCGTCACTTGGTGCCGGAAAAGGAAAGCGATAACGAAAACTGGAAGCGCGTCGATGGCGAGCTGCATCCAAGCGAGGCGGTGGAAGACAAGATTGCCCTGTCGGATCGCTTCGGCCTGTGGCTGTCGTTCTACCCGTTTACCCAGGAACACTTCCTCAACGTTGTCGAACACTGGATCGGCCAGTTGGCCTCCAGGGCCGGGCTGAGCTGGCAGCGCGACGAACAACTGGACATTCAAGCCGTACGCTGGGCCACCGGCCGCGGCAACCGCAACGGACGTTGCGCGTACCAATTCGCCCGTTACTGGGTGGGACTGAAATTGCTGGAGCACAAGGCATGATTGATTTGCAACAAAGCGGCCAAGGGCTGGAAGGCTATGGGATGCTGGCCGCGCAACTGGAGTCGCTGCTGGCGGACGAGCGCGATTTCATTGCCAACGCCGCACAGTTTTCGGCGTTCCTGTTCAATCAGCTCGACGACCTGAACTGGGCCGGTTTCTACCTCAATCGCAATGAAGAGCTGGTGCTGGGCCCGTTCCAGGGCCAGATCGCCTGCGTACGCATTCCGTTCGGTCGCGGCGTGTGTGGTGCGGCGGCGGCCAGTCTGCAGACCCAACGAGTCGAAGACGTTCACGCGTTCCCCGGTCACATCGCCTGTGACAGCGCATCGAACAGCGAACTGGTGGTGCCGCTGGTCAAGGACGGTCGTCTGATTGGCGTACTCGACCTCGACAGTCCGAAGCTTGCCCGCTTCGGCATTGAAGACCAGGCCGGTATCGAGCGACTGGCGGCGATCTTCCTGCGCCTGACCGACTGCTGATCACGCCGCCAGCCCCGCCTTGCGCAACACGCCGGCGGGGTCTACCGCATCGACCTGCTGCGGATCGAGGAAGCGGCCGGCATATTGCAGGTAAACGCCTTCGCGGATGAACAGGCCGAACAGCTCGGCGTCGATATGCGCCTCGCGGCACATGGTGGCCATGATTGCCAGTGCTTCGCTGAGCGTCTTGGCCTTTTTGTACGGGCGGTCGGCGGCAGTCAAGGCTTCAAAGATATCGGCGATCGCCATCATTCGCGCAGGCAGGCTCATTTCCTCGCGTTTCAAACGTTTCGGGTATCCGGTGCCGTCCATTTTTTCATGGTGGCCGCCGGCAATTTCCGCCACGTTGTTCAGGTGTCCGGGGAAGGGCAGATGACTGAGCATCAGGATCGTCTGCACCATGTGATGATTGATGATGTAGCGTTCTTCGCGGGTCAGGGTGCCGCGGGAAATGCTCAGGTTGTAAAGTTCGCCGCGATTGTATTTGTAACGCGGGACGTCGAGTTTGAATCCCCACGGATTGTCTTCCGGGATCAGCTCGCCGTCGCTGCGTTCGAGCAAGTGCTCGGGCTTGTCCGCCAGCAGTTTTTCGCTGACCGGCAAGGTCGGTGCCGGCGTGCGCGCCTGACGCCGGTTTTCTTCCCAGGACACACCCAGGCGATCATCCAGGGTGCGCGTCCAGGTGCGCTGCGCGATACCCTCGAGACGCTGCAGGTCGGTATCGGCCATGGCTTCGCTGCCCAGGTTGCAGCGGGCGACAAAGCCGAAGTCATCATCCAGAGCCGTCAGTGTCGTGTCTCGCAATCCGGCCAGTTGTCGTTCGTCGCCACCCGACGCCAGCGCCTGCCAGTAACTGATCCAGACGTCGCGCTTGAGCACTTCGAACCGGGTGCGGATTTCATGGATGCGGTCGTTCAGGGTTTCCAGTTTGGTGGCTTTGTCGACGACGTATTCCGGGGTCGTGACCTTGCCGCAGTCGTGCAGCCACGCGGCGATGTGCAAGGCTTCCCATTCGTCCTCACCGGGCTGGTAATCGCTGAAGGCCGGCGCCTCGCTGGCTGCGGCGGCACGAGCGAGCATCAGGGTCAGTTCCGGCACGCGCTGGCAGTGTCCACCGGTGTAAGGACTCTTGGCATCGATCGCACCGGCCAGCAGTTGAATGAACGCATCCAGCAGTTGTTTCTGCCGGGCCTGCAGGCGCTGACTTTCGATACTCACTGTCGCGGCGCCGGACACGGCCTGCAGGAATGCGATGCGGTCCGGGCGCAGTTTTTCCTGGTCGGCAACCGTGCCGCTGTCGTTGATCAGCAGCAACAGCAGGCCGACCGTCTCGTTGTGTCGATTGTGCAGGCGCAGGCCGATCAGATGAACCCTGGGCGTGGCCATGGCCAGCAGGACTTTTTGCAGATCGGCTGCCTGTTCGAAGCCCAGACCGGTCACCGTGTTGTCGGCCTGTACCAGTTGCCCGAACCATTCGGGGCTTTGTGTGGCATCAAGGTCGTAGCCTTGAACATCGAACTCGGACAGCGTCCGGGAAACGCCATTGATCACCAGACCATAAGGTTCCATGCGCTTGCCATCGCTTTCGCGCAGATAAATCAGGCCTGCCTGGGCCTGGGCGATCTGCACTGTTTCGAACAGCACCCTTTGCAGCAGCGGGGCAAAGCGTGTTTCGGCAGTCAGACTGTCAGTGATGCGAAAGAAACTGGCCAGGGTGTCTTTCATGCGCGCCATCGACAGGCTCAACTGATCGACCTCCAGCACCGGCGAGCGCCGTGCGACAGGGAAGTTGAAGTCGAAACTGCGGATCGCATCGGCCTCCCTGACCAGTGCGTGCAACGGCTTGACCAGAATCCGTGAAATCAGCCAGCCCAGCGGCAGACACAGCAACAACGCAGCGAGCGTGATCAACGCCCCTTGCCAGCGCATGCGATAGGCATCGACCAGTAACTCGTCCTCCGGCACCAGCAAGGCCATCTGCAGGCCTTTGGGTCCACCTTCCTGCAAGTGGCTGCGGGCGAAGATCCAGCGTCGTCCGTCGGCGTTCAGTCGATTGCCCGGGTGTTCGCCGGTCAACAGGGCATGCAGGCTCGGGCTAAGGTCTGCCGCCCGCGCCAGTCGCGCACTCTGGTCATCGACGATCAACCGGCGGCTGTCAGGGTATGCCACGGCGTTGCCATCGGCATCGTAGAGGACGATTTCGGTGGCCGGTGTCACCACATGCTTGATCAGGGTCGCCGACAGCGCGTCGAGGGTCAGGTCGGCGGCGATGACTGCGTGTACACCGCTGCGCCGGGCAAGGGTGGTACCGACATTGTGCGTGGAAAAAAATACGTAGGGCTCGGTGGTGACTTGCTCGTCCTGCTGCTGCGCGAGTTTGTACCAGGCCCGGCTACGTGGGTCGTAGGCGTCGTCCTGATTGTCGGTACGACCGATCGCTGTCAGTTCACGATCGAAGAACAGTGATTGCGAGCGGACCTTGCCGCTGGTGTCGTGTTCGATGCTCCAGACCTGATAGGTCGCCGTATCCGGGGCTTTGAGAACAGTCTTCAGTAGCGCGGTGCGCAATGGGCGCACCATGAAGAAATCACCGTTGTCGTACCCCAGATACAGCGAAGCCAGGTCGGGATTGTCCGCCAGCGACTGGCTGAACGGCTTGAGCAGCGCCAGGCGCTGTTCCAATGTGGTGGCCCGGGTTCCCGCCGTGTCCGCGAGCAGGCTGAGCAAGTGCCGGATCGGTACGTAGGTCGATTGCAGATCGACACGCACATCCTGTTCGATGCGCTCAAACAGTTTTTCGCCGCTCGACAGGATGATCTGCGTGGTCTGCCGGTAGTTGAACAACCCCAATACAACACCGGTGAGCAACAGCAGAAAGGTGAACATGACGCTGATGTGCACATGCAAGGGAAACCGGCGTTGTTCCGGGCGCAGTGGGCTGGGCATTGCGGACTCTCCGTGTTGATAAACACACTGCTCAGCGCTCAAGCATAGTTAAGGCCCGCTCACTCTGCTCTGTCCGGACTGCATCTGTTGTTGCTCAAGTGCTCTCTCCAGTGCCTTCTCCAGTTCGAGGATGGCGTCATGGCCGGCTTCGCACCGGCGCTCGATCTCGCACTGCGGCAATGCCTGCAGACAAGCCTGTTCAAGTGCATCACAACTGTCGATCAGGCGTGCGGCTTGAGCGATGCGTGCGGCGCCTTTGATCCGGTGCGCAATCTCGGCCAGCGCCTGGGGGTCACCTCTTCGGGACAGGGTCTGCAGGTCCTGGCGATCCTTCCGACTGCTGTTGAGCAACTCGCTCAGCAGTCGCCGCACCTGTGCCGGATTTCCACCCGTCAGCGATTGCATTCCCTGCAAGTTGAACGGCGGGGCACGAAACAGGGGGCGTACGTTGTCGACCCATTGGCTCAGGACGCTCAGACTCAAAGGTTTGAACAGGCATTCGTTCATGCCGGCCTGCTTGCAGCGAAGGATCTCTTCGGGCTGGGCATTGGCCGTAAACCCGAGTACCACGCAGGCCGGCCGCTGCGTGAGCCTTTCGTGGCGGCGGATCGCCCGGGTCAGCTCATATCCGTTCATGACGGGCATGTTGCAGTCGGCGATGACCAGGTCGAACGTGCTGCCTTTCCATTGTTCCAACGCGCTGCGTCCCTCTTCGGCGATGCTGTATCGATGACCGAGATACTCCAGTTGCTGACACATCAGCAGTCGGTTGGCCGGATGATCGTCGACGACCAGCACGTTCAGAGGGGTGAGGGTGGTCTGGATCTGCGGCTCCTGTTTCGGGCCGGTCACTTGTGCGGGCAGGGTCGCCAGGGGCAACGACACACTGACTTGGGTGCCGACCCCCGGCTGGCTGCTCAATTGCAGTTCTCCCCCCATCATTTCGCAAAGATTTCGGCTGATGACAAGACCCAGCCCGGCACCGCCGATTGCCCGGCACTTGCCATGGCGGGCCTGGGCGAAAGGTTCGAACAGACGCCGTTGATCCTCAGCCGTGATACCGATGCCGCTGTCCTGTACGGTCAATTTCACCCGGGAGCAATCGGGGCGATCGCCGGCCAGCAGTTCCAGCGAGATCTGCACCTGGCCATGCTCGGTGAACTTGATGGCATTGCTGATCAGGTTCGACAGTACCTGCTTGAAGCGCAGAGGATCCAGATGCACGTCGACGTCCAGTCCGGGAGGGGAGACATTCAGCATCAGGTCCAGATGTTTCTGGCGGGCCAGACCTTCAAATATCCTCATTACCGAGCCGACGGTCGCGACGAGATTGACGCGCTGGGGGCTCAGACTCAGCCGTCCGGATTCGATCCGAGCGATATCCAGGATGTCACCGATCAATCCCAGCAGATCCTTGGCCGAGTTGTAGGCGGTTTCGATGCTGGCGCGATCCGGGTGCATTTTGTCCATGCGTTTGAGGGACAACTCCAGCATGCCGATCACCGCATTCATCGGTGTACGGATTTCGTGGCTCATGGTCGCCAGAAACGTACTCTTGGCCCGGTTGGCATCATCGGCCCGCTCCTTGGCGGTGCGAAGTTCATCGAACAGTTCATGGCGCTCGCTGATGTCGATCCAGCCGCCGATGATGCCCTGAACGTCACCGCTGGAGTCACGATACGGCAGGATCCAGTGATAGATCGTCAGGCGCCGGTCGCCGATGTGCAGTGGCCGGTCGAGCACAAGCGGCTTGCCCTCGGTCACGACTCGCTGGTAATCGGCCTGGAAAACCCTGGCTTCGAATGCGTTGTTGAGGGCTCCATCCATGACGCTTTTACCGATGACGTCTTCGCGCCGGACATTGAAGGTTTCCAGATAGCTGTCGTTGCAACTTTGCAACAGTCCCTGCCGATCACGCACATAGATTGGATGCGGCGTGCCATTGAGCAGCGAGCGCATGAATTCCAGCTGGTCGCTCAGGGCACGTTCGGCTGATTTGCGCTGCCTGATCTGGCGGCGCATGTAGGCATTCCAGAACAGTGACAGCAGCAGAAGCAGGCCGGCACCACCTAGGACTTGATAGAAGAGGCGCCGATATTGGTACCAGGCTCCCTGGGAATGACTCGAATAGCCACGCCAGCGACCATTGATGATACCCAGCTCCTCGGGCGTGATGCTCATCAGCGTCTTGTCGATGATCGAACTCAGTTCCGGGTTGTCTCGCGCTGTTGCCAGAGAAAACGCTGCCTGGCGGGTACCGATGGTGGTTGTGATCTGCAGCGGCTGTTCGAAAATGTGTGAGGCGATGAAATAGTTGGCGATCACCAGCGAATTCACGGCCCCGTCGACCTGACCTTCGTCGAGCAAGGTCACCGCGCTGAAGGTGTCCGGCGTTTCAATCAACTGGATGTAGGGAAACTCGCGGCGCAGATACTCGATCATCGGGTTGCCCTGGGCAATGGCCAGGCGCTTGCGCTTGAGTTGTCCGAGGTGCGTCGGGCTGTCGGCAGCCTTGCGCGTCAACAGGACGTAGGAGTTTTCAAGATAGGGGCGACTGAACCTGAGTGTTTCCTCTCTGCGGGGTGTCGGCAGCAGAGCGGCAATCAGGTCGACCTGTCGGTTTTCGATTTGCTTGATCATCTCGGCGTCACTGCGGCTGCGGCGTACGTCGAAGCGCAGACCGGTGCGCAGGCGTATGAGTTCGAGCAGGTCGGCGCTGATGCCGCGAAAGTTGCCATCGGTATCGAAGAATGTCAGGGGAGCGAAGGCCTCGTTGACCACCACGCTGACCACCGGGTGTTTTTTCAGCCATTGTTCTTCGCGGTGGGTCAGTTGCAGTTTCTGATCGGTCAGCAAGGTGTCGCTGCCGGCACTCCAGCGTTTGGCGATATTCTCCCGTTCGCTCGCCGGGACGGCCTTGAGCACGTTATCGATGATGCCCAGCAATTGCGGGTTGTCACGACGCACAGCGAAACTGAAACCGTGCGCTTCGTGCTTGCCGAAATTGGCCATGCGGATGTTGTTCAGGTAGCCCTTGCTGATCATGTAGTGGGTGGAAATGGTATCGCCGAGAAACACGTCCGCCTGATCGAACGCCACTGCATTGATTGCGTTCTGGTAGGACGGGTAGGCGGTGACGAGTGCCTTGGGGTACAGGGTCTTGATCTCGTCCAGCGGCAGGTAGTGATACAGCATGCTCAGACGCAAGCCGGCCAGGCCTTCGCTCAGTGAACGAGTTTCGCCTTCGCGGGTCACCAGTACGGGTTGATCGATGGCGTAGGGGCTGGACAGGACAAGACTGAGGTTCTCCGCTTCCAGCCCGTTGGATGTCCCGAGCATGTCGATGCTGCCGTCGATCAAGGCCGCAATGGCGGCTTCTCGGGTAGAAAACCGCTTTACCTTGATCGGCAGGGCGGTTGCCTGACCGATGATTCCCGCGTAATCCGCGGTGAAACCTTCGTAATCACGACCGCTGGAGGTCATGTCGAATGGCGGATAGTCGGGAGCGGAGGTGCCCAGAATGAGTTCGTTGCGACTGTGCAGCCAGTCCCGTTGCGAAGGTTCGAGCAGGACCGGCAGTGATCTGCCGGACGAACGGCCGAGCAGGGTCAAGTCTTGTGGGGAGGCGGGCGTGGCTGTTACTGAAGCACTTAACCCCAGGCATGTACTCGCAATAATCAGACACTTCTTTAAATGGCTGGACATGTTGGCTCTCACACGAGTGCGTTACGTTTGGCCATTTCGATAAGTTCTACAAGGGATTTGGCCTTGAGTTTCTGCATCAGGCGTTTTTTATAAGTGCTGACGGTCTTGTTGCTGAGAAACATGCCCTTGGCAATTTCCTTGTTTGTCCGGCCTTGGGCAAACAGTTGCAATACCATCAATTCCCTGTCGTTTACTGACTTGAAAAGTTCCAGTTCCACGTAGCGAATATCATCATTGCGAACAGGATTCAGCGCCTGGCTGGGAAAGTAGTTGTAACCGGAAAGAACAGCTTTGATTGCGCTTACGAGTTCACTCAGGTCCTCCTGTTTGCACACATAGCCCGATGCACCGGACTGCATGCAGCGAATGCCGAACAGTGTGGGGCACTGTGCGGTCAGGACCAGCGTTTTGAAGGGAGAACTCATGGCGTTGAAGCGGGCCAGAACTTCCAGCCCGTCCAGTTTCGGAATACTGATGTCGAGAATGATCAGGTCGGGAGCGCATTCACGGACCATTTGCATGGCATCGACGCCATTATCGGTTTCCCCGACGACTTTATAACCTTCATGTTCCAGAAGCATTCGAACGGCAAGACGAATAACGGGATGATCGTCGACGATAAAAACGGAGTTCATATAAAGTCCCATGCGAGCGCGATTAAAGGGCGCACCTTAGCTCAGTTGGATGAGCGGTCGCATGAACCCACAGGGTCTCAGCAGCAATCTAGGATTGTTCCTACAAGTAAAGAGGAATGAGACTACGCAATAACTAGTTTTGGCGTAGGTAGAGAGACTGGGTGTCTTCTTCGGAATTCCTGCTGGAAATCTGTATATGGCTGAAAAGTCGGCTTGTTTAATGTTTGTCGTCCATTCATGGACTGTTGTTTCGGATATTGACTGCGATCCCTGACCCGACCGATCAATGGCTGATCGGTCGGGCGAGCGGGTCTCAATGGCTGGAGCGCCCGGTCATTTCCAGCGCCATGTCACTGGCGTAGCTGTCGGTCATGCCGGCGATGAAGTCGATCATACGAAGGAACGAGGTGTGCAGCGGGCCATGCGGGTCCGGCGCATTGTTGCCCAGCAAGTCGAGGATCCTGCGGCTCTTGAAGGACGGCGTGCGGCCATTGTGTTGTTCCAGGGCTGCGCCGCAAAACGCATTGAGCAGAATTTCCAGGGTCGTGTAAGCGCCGATTTCATGCAGCGTCTTGCGTTTGTCCTGAAAGATTTTCTTGCGGGCGATGTCCTTGGCATTCAGCACGCAACGTTTGGCCGGACCATGCATGTGCTCCACGAGGTCACCATGAAGTGTCCCGGCCAGCAACGCGTCCTGTTGTTCGACGAAGGCACGGGCAGCGGCGTTGGTCAGGTGTTCGATGGCCTTGCCCCGCAGGATCGCCAGCTTGCGCCGGCGCGAATCCTGCGGTCCCAACTGCCGATAGGTTTCCGGCAAGTCGTCGCCGACCAGGCCAAGCAGCAATGACTCGACCTCGGCATAGTCCAGCAGATCCATTTCCAGCCCGTCTTCCAGATCGATCAGCGCGTAGCAGATGTCATCTGCGGCCTCCATCAGATACACCAGCGGATGACGTGCCCAGCGCTGTTCCTCGAGTTGCGGCAGGCCCAGCTTGTGGGCGATCTGCTCCAGCAATGGCAACTCGCTCTGGTAGCAGCCGAACTTGTGTTTCTTGTAGCCCAGGGAGTCGGCATGACGCGCGGTCCATGGGTACTTGAGGTACGTGCCGAGGGTCGCATAGGTCAAGCGGGTGCCACCGTCGAACTGGTGATATTCCAGCTGCGTGAGAACCCGGAAACCCTGGGCATTGCCTTCGAAGTTCAGGAAGTCACCGCGTTCGGCGTCACTCATCGCATCCAGCCAGCCACGCCCGGCGGCCTGCTGGAACCAGTGGCGGATGGCGTCTTCGCCGGAATGGCCGAAGGGTGGGTTACCAATGTCATGGGCCAGACAGGCGGACTGCACGACCATGCCCAGGTCGCTCGGCTCACACCACTCGGGCAGGGCGCGACGCAGGGTTTCACCGACGCGCATGCCGAGCGAGCGTCCGACGCAACTGACTTCCAGCGAGTGGGTCAGGCGCGTGTGGATATGGTCATTGCTCGAGACGGGATGCACCTGGGTTTTGCGGCCCAGGCGGCGGAAGGCGCCGGAGAAAATGATGCGGTCGTGGTCTTTGTGAAACGGGCTGCGGCCGAGTTCCTGCGGGCTGTGCAGCGGCTTGCCGAGACGTTCGCGGTTGAGCAGGGTTTGCCAATCCAAGGCTGATTCTCTCCGTCGGGTGACTGGTGTCCTAGCTTCCCGGTTCGAGAGGGCGTCTGCAAGTGCAACTACAGCCCGGCGGCGTCGATGTCGATCAACAACAGGCGTTCACCGTTGTCGAAGAACTGTCCGGCAGTCAGGCAATACTGGTTGGTGGTGGCATCGCGATACGTGTTGGAAAGCATCAGTCGTCGTTCTTCCCAGCCTTCGGCCAGCAAGTGGTAGAAGTAAGGACGCCACGACCAGTTGTGGCCCAGGTAGCGGTTATCGGCAACCCAGCCAATCTGGCGCCATTCCAGGTTCGGTGTCAGTTGGGTGCCTTGACGATCGCACTGGTAAAAACGCAGCAGCCACGGAAAGGCATCCAGTTGCGGCAAGGCACTGAGCGGGGCGCGGGTCTGAGCCCAGTTCTGCAGGATCGTCATCAGCTCAGCGAGTTGTTGGCGCATCGACATCAGCTTGCCACGCTCGGCGAGCTTCTGCTTCACATAGGCCTGGCGCAGTTCAGCGAAGCGCGGGACGAAAGCGTCCGCTGCAAAGAAAGCCTGCTGCGCGCGGGCGAACAGAAACCCCTGTACATAACGTGAGCCTACCTCCAGAGCGAAATTCAGTTGGGCCTCGGTTTCCACCCCTTCGGCAATGATCCGGCAACCGGTTTTTTCCGCCATCTGCGCCAGCGCCTTGACCACATCGCTGCTGGGCCCGCCGAGGGCGGCGGCCTGAAACAGGCGCATGTCGAGTTTGAGGATGTCCGGTTGCAGAGCCAGCACGCGATCGAGCTGTGAGTACCCGGCGCCGAAATCGTCTATGGCGATTCGAGCCCCGGCATCGCGGTAGCGTGCCACGACTTCAGACAAGCGCTGGCTGTTGCCGCCCAGTTCGGTGATTTCGAAGACAATCCGCTGTGGGTCGACGCCATGCCGGGCGAGTTGCCTGAGACTTGGCAGCGCCTGGTCGGGGCGCAAACGGCTGATCCAGCGCGGTGACATGTTCAGGCTGAGAAACCAGTCCGGTGGTGCGTCGTGAAACCTGCTCAGCGCATTGTCCCGAATCTGCCGGTCGAGGCGGCGCAGTGCGGTAGCGGGCGTTCTTGGATCGGCGAACAACGGGCCGACCGATGTCAGTTGCCCTTGCGCCTGGCGCAGGCGACCCAGAGCCTCGACACCTGCAATGCGTCCGGTGGCGGTATCGATGAAAGGCTGAAAGCAGGCGAGCGGTTGCCCGTCGATCACGGGGCCTCCTTGGTCATTGTTGTTCTGGTCGGGTCCCGCCAGCCGTACAGGCGAGCGGAACCGAATCTCCTGATGAAGAGATTCGATCCCGCGTGCAGTGCAAGAATGCAGCCAGGTGTGAGACTCAGCGCTTGCCGGAGTTCTGCATGACCAGTCTGATCAGCGGTGCGAGGCTGGTACCCAGGCGGATCAACCGACTCAGGCCGCCGATACCACCACTTTTGGCGCCCTTGCCGGTGAGAAAGCCCAGCAACGTCACCGCCGCCACGCCCCACAACGGCGCGTGCTTGATGCCGAAACCGTCTTGCAGGTTCTGCTTCATGCCACGCATGCGTTGCAAGGGCTCCATCAGTTGCCCGGTTTCGTGGCGGATTTCCTGACGATGCATTTCCATGCGCAAACGGATCAGGGCCTTGCGCATTTCCTGGCGCGAGCTGTTGCGCGGAAGTTCAGGCAGGCTCATGGCAACAGGCGCTCCCGGTCGTTGGCCAGTTCTTCCAGGGTGCCGTGGAAGGGCGAGGATTCATCGAAGATTGCAGCCTTCAAGCGCAGCCCGCAGAAGATCGCCGCCAGGGTGTAGAACACGCACAGGCCGATGATCGCGGCGAGACGATAGGTGTCCCAGAACACAATCAGGACCAATGTCGACAGGCCGACCAGCAACAGCAGCGCGAACACCAGCGCCAGGCCGGCAAACAGTAACAGGCTGACAGTGCGCGCCTTTTGCTCTTGCAGTTCGATACCGAACAGCTCGACATGACTGTGCAAAAGACCGAGGACGGCTGCGCCCAGGCGCCGTGTGGAAGAGGCAGTGCCCGCAGTCGGGCCGGATTCACCGATCGACATGATCAGCGCCGCGTGGCCAGCAGGCCAAGCAGAAAGCCTACCCCGGCGGCGATGCCCACCGATTGCCACGGATTGGCCGATACGTAATCTTCAGTGGCATTGACTGCAGCCTGCCCGCGCTGGCGCAGAGTGTCTTCGGTCAACTTCAGGGTTTCCCGTGCGCGCAGCAGGCTTTCATGGATCTGTTCGCGCAACTCGTCAGCCTGATCGCCGGCCAGCGTGGCGGTATGTTCCAGCAACCGTTCGGTGTCGCTGACCAGGGTCTGGAAGTCGTTCATCAGGATTTCTTGAGCAGTCTTTGCCTTGATGCTGGCCATTGGGGATCTCCGTAAGTGGCGGTCTGAAGCGGCTTCTGAAACTTTCGAGTATGAGCCTTGCGTGAAGGTTCAGTACAAATGATTGGTACATCTTTTGCTGTGTCGTGGTGCGTCGTCTGGCCATGGTGCGCTATTGCCGGGCGCGAAACCGGGAAATCATAGCCCGGATGACACGGGTTCAGCTCAGGACATCTACCTCGTGCGCCAAAGCGGTTCACCCGCCCCATGGGTTGGTGATCTGCGTGGTCGCAACTTGGTGCGTGAAATGTCCGCATGAACCGCTTTGGTGCCTTTTTCAGCCTTGGGTCTGCCTCTTCATGGAAAATCTGCAAAGCGCTGTGGATACGCTCGTTCATGGTTCCAACACGTTATTCATTCTGATCGGTGCGGTCATGGTGCTGGCCATGCACGCCGGTTTCGCCTTTCTGGAAGTAGGAACGGTTCGCCAGAAAAACCAGGTCAACGCTCTGTCGAAGATCCTCAGCGACTTCGCGGTGTCGACGCTGGCCTATTTCTTTATAGGCTACTGGATCTCGTACGGGGTGACGTTTCTGCAACCGGCGACCGTGCTCAGTGCCGATCATGGTTACGCACTGGTGAAGTTTTTCTTCCTGCTGACCTTTGCGGCAGCGATTCCGGCGATCATTTCCGGCGGCATCGCCGAACGGGCCCGGTTCGTTCCGCAGCTGTGCGCAACGGCGCTGATCGTGGCGTTCATCTATCCGTTTTTCGAGGGCCTGATCTGGAACGGCAACCATGGGCTGCAAGCCTGGCTGGCCGCGCGATTCGGCGCATCGTTCCATGATTTCGCCGGCTCCGTGGTGGTTCACGCCATGGGCGGCTGGCTGGCGCTGGCGGCGGTATTGTTGCTGGGGCCGCGCAACGGTCGCTATCGTGATGGCCGGCTGGTGGCGTTCGCGCCGTCGAGCATTCCGTTTCTGGCGTTGGGATCGTGGATCCTGATCGTCGGCTGGTTCGGCTTCAACGTGATGAGCGCGCAGACCCTTCAAGGCGTCAGTGGCCTGGTGGCGGTCAATTCGTTGATGGCGATGGTGGGCGGAACGGTGGCGGCACTGATCGTCGGGCGCAACGACCCGGGCTTTCTGCACAATGGCCCGTTGGCCGGTCTGGTGGCGGTCTGTGCGGGGTCCGACCTGATGCACCCGGTGGGCGCGCTGGTGACGGGTGCGATTGCCGGCGCCCTGTTTGTCTGGTGCTTCACGGCGGCTCAGGTCAAATGGCGGATCGACGATGTGCTGGGGGTCTGGCCGCTGCACGGATTATGTGGCGTATGGGGCGGCATCGCCTGCGGGATCTTCGGCTCGACCGCATTGGGCGGGCTCGGCGGCGTCAGCCTGATCAGTCAGTTGATCGGCACGGCGTTGGGCGTTGTGGTGGCGCTGGTCGGTGGCTTCGCCGTCTATGGCTCGATCAAGGCACTGCATGGCCTGCGCCTGAGCCAGGAGCAGGAGTACTACGGTGCGGATCTGTCGTTGCACAAGATCGGCGCGGTGAGTCAAGACTAGGCCTCCTCATCGTCGGCACCCGGGTAAAGGCCGTGCAGCAGGCGGTAGCGGTCGATGCGCACCCGATCGACTTTCTCCTGCACCTGGTGCGCCGGCAGGCCGAGGAGAATCAGGGCATGGGCGGCGAGCATCAAGCTTGACTCCAGCAATTCAGGCACCACTTCGCTGGCGCCGGCGGCTTTCAGTTCGGACCACTGGCTGTCGTCGCGGGTGCGCACCAGAATCGGCACTTTCGGGTTGAGTCGCCGGGCCTCCTTGAGCACTCGCAACGCCACATCGCTTTTATCCACGGCAATCACCAGCAGCCTTGCACGCAGCAAACCGACCGCAATCAGGAGGTCGGCGCGTGCAGAGTCGCCGTAATGCACCTCGCGTTCGACGGTGGCTGCCTCCTGAATACGTACGGGGTCGTTGTCCAGGGCGATGTAAGGTTGCCCGGCATTGCGCATGAAGCGCCCGATCGACTGACCGACACGACCGTAGCCGCAGATCACCACATGCTGATCGAGTCCGGCATTGAGGGCGCTGATCTGCTCGATCTGTGCTTCCTGGTTGGGTTTGCGATGCAGGGCGGCGGCGATGCGAGGGGCAGCGCGCAACATCAGCGGTGTCAGCAGCATTGAGCAGAACGTCGCCGCGAGGAGCAGGGCGCCGAGATCGGCGGGCATCAAGTTATTCTGCTGCATCTGCGCCATCAGGGCGAAACAGAACTCGCCACCCTGCGCCAGGGCCAGGCCGCTGCGCCAGGCGGTTTCATCGTCGCTGCCACGCCATTTCACCAGCAGTGCCACCACTGAGCCTTTGATCGCCAGCAGGCCCAGGGTCATGACGAGAATCGGAAGGCTGTGACTGGCGAACAGTTGCAGGTCAATGAGCATGCCGATGCTGACAAAGAACAGGCCGAGCAGGATGTCGCGGAACGGCCGGATATCGGCTTCGATCTGATGTCGATAATGACTTTCTCCCAGCAACATGCCGGCGAGGAACGCACCGAGGGCAGGGGACAGTCCCAGCAGGTGCGTCAGCCATGCCGTGAGCAATACGATCACCAGCGCCAACAGCACGAACAGCTCGGCCGAACGCGACGCTGCCACTTCCTGGAAAAGGCGCGGCAACAGCCAGCGACTGGCCAGCAGCAAGCCGATGAAAAGCACGACTGTCTTGAGCAGTGTCAGCGGCAACGCCCAATACCAGGCCTGATCGCTGCTGCCGGCGAAGACGGGCACCAGTGTCAGTAACAACACGGCTACCACATCCTGAAACAACAGGACCCCGACCGCATTCTGGCCATGGCTGCTGAAGATTTCGCCAAGGCTGCCCAGTTCCTTGGTGACGATCGCCGTGGATGAAAGTGAAAGGCCCGCGCCAAGCAGCAGCGCCGGGGTGAGAGGCATGCCCAGCAGCGTCAGCGCACTTCCCAGCAGGCCAGCGCTGATCAGTACTTGCTGGCTGCCCAGGCGAAACACTACCTGGCGAAGCGCAATCATTTTCGACAGGGAGAATTCCAGTCCCAGGGAAAACAGCAGAAACACCACGCCCAATTCGGCCAGGTCCGGCAGATGCTCACTCTCGTTGATCCAGTCGAAGGCCTTCGGGCCAACCATCAGTCCTACGCACAAATAGCCCAGCACTGGCGGCAGGCGCAGGCGTCGGAACAGGGCAATCACTACCAGGGAAGAGGCGAGGATAATCAGCAGATTGGCAAACACAGAACACTCCGGCGATGGGGCGGGCTCTTCAAGCGTAGAGGCAAAAAACACAGGAGCATGGCGTAATTCACCCTGGCGGGAGCTGATTCATGTCAGGTTTTCTATCAGGGAAACCGGGTTCTCGGCTCGAGTACGCTGGCGGCTCGACGGGTTTGCGGGTCGGGCCTAGAATGACCCATCAAATGTCTGGATCGAGCGCACATGCTTCCTGAATGCCAGCTGTTCGGCACCCTGGGGTGTCACCTGTGTGAAGTGGCCGAAGCCGAGTTGATGCCCTTTGTCGAGCATGGCCTGCTGGTGGAGCTGGTGGACATCGCTGACGATGAATCCTGGTACGAGGCTTACAGTCTGCGGATTCCGGTCTTGCGGCGAACCGATACCGGTGCGGAGCTCGGATGGCCATTCAGCGCCGATCAGGTGGTGTCATTTCTTCGCTGATTTTTCCTGCGCCCATTCATCGCGGCGATCATTCCATTCCTTGGCGCTCGCCGGATTATTCGGTTACTGTATGTGCATACAGTAATTGGGTGATCCTGACATGCCTGGCGCTATTTGGATAATGCGCAGGGCAGCCAGGACGTCGGAGGGATGAATCGTGGTCAATGTCGAACAATTGAAAAGCAGTGTGAACCGGATGTCGGTGGATGTGATTGGCGAGGCCGTCCGCGAGTTGCGTCTGGATGGTCTGGTCACGGAAGGCAAGACGCCGTTCAACAAGCTGCATTTCAATACCTGTTTTGCCGAGATCGAAGCCTTGTTCCAGCGTGCCGGCTATCACAAGCAACTGGATGTGGTGGGCTATCAGGGATTGTTGTATGCCTTGTATGACCCGGGGCGCTGGGAGGCAGTCGAGGTCTTGCGCTGGCTGAAGGAGTTCACCGAAGCAGCCGCCATCAAGTCGATACCGGCCTGAATCCGCTAGGCCCATAGTGTCCTGTGCCGGATAATGCCGCTCTGTTTCGAGGTCCGAGTTTTCCGTATGTCCAACCCATCAATGTTTTCCGCCGCACAGAGTCAGGCCAGCACGCTTTATCTGCCCCCCGGTGACTGGCGGACAGTGTTCGACTGCCTCTGCGATCATTTCAGTGCCATCGGGCGCGAGCAATGGCGCGACAGGATTGCCCGGGGACGAGTGCTGGACGGCCAGGGTCGACCGATCACGCCGGAGATGCCGTACAAGGAAGGCTTGCGTATACACTACTTTCGCGAAGTGCCGGACGAAAAGCCGATTCCGGTGGTCGAGTCGATTCTCTACGCGGACGAGCATCTGGTGGTGGCGGACAAACCGCACTTCCTCCCGGTGACCCCGGCCGGTGAGTATGTCGAGCAGACGTTGCTGCGCCGGTTGATTCGCCGCCTGGACAATCCGCATCTGGTGCCGCTGCACCGAATTGACCGGCACACGGCCGGCCTGGTGATTTTCTCGGCCAACCCGCAGACTCGTTCGGCGTATCAGTCGCTGTTTCCGACGAGGCAAATCGAAAAACGCTACGAAGCCATCGCTCCCGCGCTCCCCGGGATGGACTTTCCGATGGTGCACAAAAGCCGGATGGTCGATGGCGAGCCTTTTTTTCGCATGCAGGAAGTTTCGGGCGTCAGCAATACCGAAACGGCAGTGGAGGTCAGGGAGCGGAACGGCGAATTCTGGCGTTATGCTCTGTATCCCGTGACCGGCAAGAAGCATCAGTTGCGAGTGCACATGACGGCGCTGGGCGCGAGCATTTGCAATGATCCGTTCTATCCCGAGGTACTCAGGGACGTGGAGGATGATTACGCCAAACCGCTCAAGCTTCTGGCGCAGGGGTTGCGGTTCATCGATCCGGTCACGGGGCAGACACGGGAGTTTGAAAGCCGGATTACACTGGACTGGTGATCACAGGCGTCTGCCACTGTCCACCGCCCATGAAAAAGCCCGCATTTGCGGGCTTTTTCGTATATCGGGGATCGCTTACAGCTCTTTGACGGTGCGAACCTGATCCTTGTTGATGCGAGTGTGCTTGCCGTCCAATTGTTCGAATTCGTAGAAGCCGGAATCCTTGTCGAATTTAGGCGAGTCGACGGCCTGGATTTCGCGACCGTCATTCAAGGTGATCACCGTTGGCGAAGCGCAACCAGCGAGGGTGGCCAGGCCCAGTGCAAGCATGAAAGTGGCGATAGTCCGTTGAGTCATGTGTCTGTCTCCGAAGGGAAATTTGGTTACTGAAGCTGTAGACGTATACAAGGCGCGAGAGTTCCTTGAATGCGATCAGTCTGACACAGTGTCATGGGAGCTTAACAGTTCCGGGGTGTTGAGATTGGCCAGCCTCGGGTCGTTATCCGGGCAGATCAGTGCCTTCGCGCCGAGGCTGCGCATGAGTCGCCCGGGGCTCCGTTCTCCTTGGTGCCAGGCGTCTTCGAACGCTGGCAGGAGTGCCACGGGAATTACACACAGCAGAGGTTCCCAGTGCTCATCATGACGCAGCATCAAAGGGTTTTCAGGATTCAGGCTGGCGGTCTCGCGCATTGCCTGCAGCAAGGGAAAGTCGATTCGCGGTACGTCACAAGGCAGGACCAGCAAGTGGGTATGGCGGGCGGCGCGCAAACCTGCGCGAATACCGGCCAGCGGTCCCGGAAAGTCCTCCACATCATCACTGACCAATTGATCCGCAAAGCATCCATAACGCTCATGATTGCGGTTGCAGGAAATGATCAGATCGTCCGTCAAGGGGCGAACTTTTCGCTGCAGATGAGCGATCAGTGGTTCGCCCTGCCATTCCACGAGTCCCTTGTCCTGTCCGCCCATGCGCTGACCGCGTCCGCCGGCCAGCAGGAGCACGGAACAGGGTGGCAATGGCGTATTCGAAATCATGGAGACTCTCCGCAGGTTCGGCGAAAAAATGGAGTGCTGTGATATAACACCGGGCTGTTTCCCCTACAACTGGACGAGCCGATGAAAGCCAAGGCTGATGTACCTTTCGTACCGCTCAATATTGCGGTACTCACAGTCAGTGATACCCGTACTCTGGAAACCGATACTTCCGGCCAGGTCTTCGTCGATCGTTTGACCGCCGCCGGTCATTACCTGGCAGAGCGGGTATTGCTCAAAGACGATCTGTACAAGATCCGTGCGCAAGTCGCCCACTGGATTGCCGAGAATGTCGTGCAGGTGGTGCTGATCACCGGGGGAACCGGCTTCACCGGTCGCGACAGTACGCCGGAAGCCGTTGCTTGTCTGCTCGACAAACAGGTCGATGGTTTTGGCGAGTTGTTCCGGCAGATCTCGGTGGCCGATATCGGCACCTCCACTGTGCAATCCCGTGCTCTGGCCGGTCTGGCCAACGGTACGCTGGTTTGTTGCCTGCCAGGTTCGACCAACGCAGTGCGCACCGGGTGGGACGGGATTTTGGCCGAGCAACTGGATTCACGGCACCGTCCGTGCAATTTCGTCCCTCATCTGAAACAGGCGGCACCCTGTGAATCCCGTGGGTAAGCCGGGCAAGACCGGCAACCTGATGCCTGTAGAGGTTGCACTGGCGCGGCTGCTCGAAATGGCTGATGCCTCAAGGATTGCCGAGTGTGAATATTTGCCGCTGTCGCAGGTCGAGGGACGGGTGCTGGGACAGGATCTGATCTCGACACTTGATCTGCCGCCATGGCCCAACAGCGCGATGGATGGTTATGCCTTGAAACTGGCCGACTGGACCGGCGAGCCAATGCCGGTCAGTCAGAAAGTCTTTGCCGGTCAGTCGCCTGAGCCGTTGCTGTCAGGCACCTGCGCGCGGATCTTCACAGGCGCACCGGTGCCGCCGGGTGCGGATTGTGTCGAGATGCAGGAAAACGCCGTGATCGAGGCCGATGAGCGGGTACGGTTCATCGAAACAATGAGTGCCGGGCAGAACATACGCCCGCAAGGCCAGGAAACGACTGCGGGCGAATTGATCCTGCCCGCCGGAACCCGACTGGGTCCGATCGAACTAGGTCTGGCCGCTTCCCTGGGGTGTGCCGGACTTGATGTAGTGCGAAAGGTGCGCGTGGCGGTACTGTCCAGCGGCGATGAACTGGTCGAACCGGGTACGGCGCTGGGACCTGGACAGATATACAACAGCAACCGGGTGGTGCTGTGCAGTTGGCTGCGGCGTATGGGGTGTGAGGTGCTCGACGGCGGCATCCTGCCGGACGATCTGGCCACAACTCGCGCGCGCCTTGGGGCGTTCAAAGAGGCCGACCTGATTCTGTCCACCGGTGGTGTGTCGGTCGGAGAGGCGGATTTTCTTGGCGTCGCGCTGAGGGAAGAGGGTGAGCTGACGCTTTGGAAACTGGCAATAAAGCCCGGCAAACCTTTGACTGTTGGTCATTTTCGCAACGTTCCGGTCATCGGCCTGCCTGGTAATCCGGCATCCACTCTTGTGACTTTCGCCTTGCTGACCAAACCGTATCTGCTACGCCGCCAGGGGGTTCAGAATGTCGAGCCGTTGAAGTTTCCGGTTCCGGCAGGATTTGTCTGGCCCCATGCCGGCAATCGGCGCGAGTTTCTGCGGGGGCGCCTGGAGCAGGGACAAGCGATGATTTACCGTAATCAGAGTTCCGGTGTCCTGCGTAGCGCTGCGTGGGCCGATGGATTGGTTGAGGTCCAGGAAGGGCGCACGCTGGGGCAGGGAGAGAGCGTGCCCTTTATTCCGCTGAGCGATCTGCTCGGCTGAACCCTGAACTGCAGGCCCGGGCGAGGGCCTGCAACTCAGACGGTCAACGGCTGATCAGTGCAACCATCTGGTCGAAACGGCTGTTGGCTATCCAGCCAAGCAGCGTAATGACCACTGCTGTAGCGCCAGCGGCGTAGGCGAGCCGGTATTTGATGGCTTTGACGTCCCCTCTGACTTCATCCATGTCACGACGGATGTATTTGAGGTGAGTTTCGAGCTCGGTGAAACGGGGTTCCATGATGGTTTCTCCGTTGCTGTTGGCGTTGCCTTTGATTTCAGTTTCAGGGCTGGTTCGAGCATCGGAGAAAGAGGCGACCGGACTCACTGACATTATTGCTTCATTTTTGCGCATTGAACCGCCCGCCTGCCGTCCCTGTTTTTCTCCGGCAAAAAATGCCGTTCGAATGATCGAAATTCCCGGTGAAGTATTCACGCATTACCTGCACATCCCTGTGTATTCGGGTGAAAGATTAATGTTGCCGAGATACGGTGTACCAATGACAAGGACAGGTCAATTGAGCCGATTCCTTTCATCTCGTACGAAAAAATACCGGCCTGCAGGAAGAACAGGTCGGATCCCGGCAATTGCTTGAAACTGCGACGGCTCTTTTCTGTACCTTGAGGGTCAAGATGTCCCGAACAGATTCATTTCCGGGAGTGACCAAAAATGGAAAAGCACAAGGCGTGGCTGATTCTGCATGGCAAGCAAGCACTCAACGATTCAGTTCGTGCGGCTGTTGAATACAAGCGCAGCCAGGGTTGGGATATCGCGGTGCGTCTTACCTGGGAGGACGGTGACGCCCGGCGCCTGGTGAAGGAAGCCCTGTCTGCAGGGTTCAGTCACATCATTGCCGGCGGCGGCGACGGTACGTTGCGGGACATCGCCGAAGCCTTGGCGTCTGATCCCGGCAAGGCCAGTCTGGTGTTGCTGCCGTTGGGTACTGCCAACGATTTTTCCCGCGCTGCCGGCATTCCTCTGGAGCCTGTCGAGGCGCTCGAGCTGCTCGATACGCCTGCGCATGACATTGATCTGGGGGAGGTGGGCGGACAGATATTCCTGAACATGGCCACCGGTGGATTCGGCAGTCAAGTCACCGCCAATACCTCGGAGGACTTGAAAAAGGTCCTCGGAGGGGCTGCCTATCTGTTCACCGGTCTGTCCCGGTTCAGTGAGTTGCATGCCGCGTATGGCGAATTGCAGGGCCCGGGTTTCCATTGGAGTGGTGAGCTGCTGGCACTGGGCATCGGCAATGGTCGCCA
Source organism: Pseudomonas sp. KCJK9016 (assembly GCF_046231795.1). Taxonomy (NCBI): domain Bacteria; kingdom Pseudomonadati; phylum Pseudomonadota; class Gammaproteobacteria; order Pseudomonadales; family Pseudomonadaceae; genus Pseudomonas; species Pseudomonas sp. KCJK9016. The sequence continues at coordinate 194,637 of NZ_JBJJMM010000006.1, forward strand.
GGCGGGCGGAGGACACGTGCTGTGTCCGGAGGCACAGGTTGATGATGGCCTGCTGGATATCAGTATCCTGCCGGCTCCTCAGGAGTTGGTTGGCACCTTGAAAACCTTGCTAAGCGATGGTTTCGGCCTCGACAACATGTTCGTGCGCACGCGATTGCCGTGGGTTGAAATCAAGGTGGCCGAAGGACTGTGCATCAATCTTGACGGAGAGCCACTGGAAGGGGAGAGCCTGCGGTTCTCGGCGCGCCCGGCGGCATTGCGCGTGCATCTGCCACAGGATTCGCCTCTGCTGGGCAACCCCCGACCTGTCAGTCGTCAAGACTGATGATCTGTTCCCGCACGGCAAACAGCACCAGACCCGCCACGTCGTAGATCTGCAGGCGTTTCATGATCTGCGAGCGGTGGGTTTCCACGGTCTTGATACTCAGACCCAGGCCGTTGGCGATCTCGCGTGTGGACTTGCCACGCACGATCAGGCGCAGGATTTCCAGTTGGCGCGCCGTCAGATTGTGAGAGTCGGCGACTTCCGGTTGCTGTTTCTGGTTGCGGGTCAATGCCTGGTTGATCACCGTGTGAGCGATGGCAGGGCTCAAGTAACGTTCGTTATTGCGCAGGGCTTCCAGGGCGTGTTCCAGCTCGGTGGCGGTGGTGTCTTTGAGCAGGTAACCATGGGCCCCGGACTCCAGCGCCTGCATGATCAGCGCCGGGTCTGTGTGCATCGACAGAATCAGAACCTTGCTGTGCGGACGAATCCGTTTGAGCCGTTGCAAGGCTTCCAGGCCGCCGGTTTCCTTCATGGAGATATCCAGCAAGACGATATCGGGGTTCAGCTGCTCGACCATTTCAAGCAGTTGCGAGCCGTCATTGGCCTCGCCGATTACCGCATAGCCCGGAATATCCAGCACCAGAGCGCGCACGCCGGCCCTGATCAGCGAGTGGTCATCCACCAGAAGTAAGTTACAAGTCAACGCATAACCTTATTCGTACTGGCCCGCTCGAGTGCCCGGGGCGCCCACGGGAATAGTGCTTCGATTTGAGTGCCGTTGCCCGGCTCGCTCCTCACGCTCAGGGTGCCCCCCAACTGCTCGATCCTTTCGGCCATTCCGGCCATGCCGCGTTGTCCTTCGCGGCCGGGATTGGCAGCCGGGGCGAAGCCCAGGCCGTCATCGCTGATCAGCAAGGTCAACCCTTGTGGAAGACGCTGCAGGCGGATCAGCAGATTTTTGGCCTGCGCATGACGCAGGATATTGGTCACGGCTTCCTGAGTAATCCGAAAGGCCGCGACCGCCATTTCTTCGGGGATGCCGTTCAGACGTTGCTGGCAGTCGAGACTCCAGTGAACCGGCGTATTGGCCAGCGTCTTGAGCAAGTGCGCGCGCAGGCTGGCTTCGAGGCCGAGGCTGGTCAACTGCCGCGGATTGAGAATGGCCGAAACGTCACGGACTTTATTGAGTGTTTCCTCAAGGGTGTCGCAGAGCGCCGAGCACTGTTCCTGCAGATCTTCCGGCAGGCGTCGTTTGAGCCATTCGCTTTGCAACTTGGCGGCGGTCAGTAGTTGCCCGATATCGTCATGCAGTTCGCGGCTCAGACGATGACGTTCGTTCTCCTGGACTTCAAGCAATCGATCGGCCAGCTCCTGAGGCTTGAGCTTGATCGATTTGCGCGACAGGCGATGTTGTATCCAGACACAGCCGGCAGCTGCAATATTGATCAACAGCAGACCCAGCGAAACCGGGGCCGACAGACCATAAGTCAAAAGGCTGCCCGTCGCCGCTCCAATGCACAGCAAGAGAGTGAAACGGCGCGCGTTTTCTCTGGAGGGAGGCCATGTGGTGATTGACTTGAGGCTGGCGTACATAGCGGATGGAGCCAATGGATGTTCGCTGCGGGCAGACCGGTCAGTGTGATTGTCGGTCTCTGTCTGAAAATAATGTGGTTCAGGCTGCTGTTTTCAACAAGGTTCAGTGATCGATAAATGACTGCCAACTTTTGCTGCAGGTCGCTCATTGAAGTCACTGTGCCATTAACTGAAAGCAACTAACGGGCGGCATAATACCACTTAACATACCGTTGGTCGCGTTCGCCCTATATGTCCGAAGAGTCAGGATATACGCCACGTTGGACGCGAGTTCCATAATGGAAAAGTTGATTTACCGGATTTGATAATTACCGCTGCGGCCCGAACATTCATTTTTCACAAACACACAGGTAAACCCTGACATCCGTGGCAGTCAGGTTGCATTCTTGGAACGTTATTAATTGTTCGCAGGTGTCGCTGGCAGGCATGAGTTAATCAATTGCGACATTCGATGGTTCAAACTAACGGTGTTGCATCGGGTTCGGAATGCGCCCGCTCAGGCCTGTCGCTCCGAGTAGGATACGAGGGATAGGGTTTTACTTTGGAGCGGTGGCTGAAACTGGCTCTGTCCGACCTGAAAGGCGAATGCTTCGATGAGGGACGTCTGTTCGCTTTCGTCCAGACTCAACTGGCCGGTGCTCTGGTCAACCAGTTCAAGCTGCCAGGCCATCAAGGTGAAACAGTCCTTCAGAGCCTCCAGCGCCTGAGCATGCAGGTCGACGCCGTCCTGGGTCCGGCTGAGCAACCCGTGCAGGTGACGGGAGAACTCCGAGACCGCACCCAGTGCCAGGGCGTCGGCTCTGTTCGCCAGTTTGAGCAGTGTGCTGAGCATGCAATCGATGGCGTCCCGGTCATTGCTGATCAACTGCAAGTGACTCAGGCACTCTTCGGACTTGGCCAGGAGCGTTTCAGCCTCGACGAGGAATTCGGGGAATCGCTGTGCCCACTCTTTGCGGTCGTTTGGCATGCTTATCTCCACAACGTCATGTCTGATGAGCGAATGTCGTGTGTGTCGACGATCATGAACCGTCGTGAGATCGCGCCCTGCTGTGCCGAGGCGTGTGCCGGGGGTTTCGAGAGGGTGGGTTTCCACTGACCTGCGATCACACACAAAAGCCTGACTCCGTTCATGCAATGAGAATGGCGTCACATTAATGGCTATTGGATATTGCGAACATCAGGTTAGGCCTGATTGTTACTAGGGGAATCCCTTAGGCACGGGAACCTACGGTGCAAACCGAGGTCGCGCCGCAGAGAAGATAGCAGATGAAATCACGGGGCCAGTAAAGCATGATGTTAATGTGACATCAATGCTTTCTCATGGCATTTTGTAGGTGATTTGCAGGCGGGATCAAGATTGGCCGTCATCAGCCGATAATCCCCTTTAATGAATTCACCAGTACAAGCCCCAGGAGTCATTTGATGGCCGGCATTCTCGATACGGTAGACCAACGCACGCAACTGGTGGGTGAGAATCGCCTGGAAATTCTCATGTTTCGACTCGCCGGGCGCCAGTTGTTCGCGATCAACGTGTTCAAGGTCCAGGAAGTTCTGCAACTGCCCAAGCTGACCCTTATGCCCCAGCGTCATCCGTTTGTCTGCGGTGTGGTCAACCTGCGCGGCCAGACCCTGCCGGTGATCGACCTGTCTCAGGCGATCGGCATGCGCCCGCTGGTGCCGGGTCCTGACAGCACGATCATCGTCACCGAGTACAACCGCTCGGTGCAGGCGTTCCTTGTCGGTGGCGTGGATCGTATCGTCAACATGAACTGGGAGGCCATCCTGCCGCCTCCGAGCAGCGCAGGCCGCCAACATTACCTGACCGCCATCAGCAAGGTCGATGATCAACTGGTGGAAATCATCGACGTCGAGAAAGTGCTCGCCGAAATCGTTCCCTACAACGCCAAAGTGTCCCGCGACAAGCTCGAGGACCCGGTTCTGGAGCGGGCCCGCGGTCGTGAAGTGTTGCTGGTGGACGACTCCAATGTGGCGCTGTCGCAGTTGCGCGATACCCTCGGCCAGTTGGGTGTGAAAATGCACATTGCCAGTGACGGTCTGAAAGCCTTGAACATGCTCAAGGCATGGGCCGATACCGGGGTGAGCATGACCGACAAGCTGTTGATGGTCTTCACCGATGCGGAAATGCCGGAAATGGACGGTTATCGCCTGACCACCGAAATCCGTAATGATCCGCGCCTGCGGGGTCTGTACGTCGTGCTGCATACTTCGTTGTCCGGCAGCTTCAACGATTCGATGGTCAAGAAGGTCGGCTGCGATAATTTCCTCTCCAAGTTCCAGCCGGACAAATTGGTCGACGTAGTGCGCCAGCGTCTGATGCTCGACGGAGTGCCTGCCTGACGCTCCGGTTGCAGGCTGACCCTGCGGCAGCCTTTGATTCGATGAGAAAGCTCGTATAGGGTGGCATTTTTCCGCCACCAGGGAGCTGGCCATGCTGCGTCTGAGCGCGCTTTATCGTTACCCGTTGAAATCCGCCAGGGCCGAGGTTCTGCAAGGGATCGGCCTGGACAAACTGGGGCTTGAAGGCGACCGCCGCTGGATGCTGGTGGACGAGGCCAGCGGGCGATTCCTGACCCAGCGCGCCGAAGCGAAGATGAGCCAGTTGTCGGCGCTGTGGAATGCCGCTGGTGGCCTGACCCTCGATGCGCCGGGGCATTCGGCGATCGATATCGCCTTGCCTGGCAGCGACGCTGAACTGCGCGGCGTGACCATCTGGCGCGATACCCTGCGGGTGCCCGATGCCGGTGATGAAGCTGCGGCGTGGGTCACTCGATTCATCGGCAAACCGACTCGTCTGGTACAGGTTCCGCTGGATCGCGCCCGGACGACTCAGGCCGGATACGGCAAGGATGACGACCAGGTGGCGTTTGCCGATGGCTTCCCGCTGCTGCTGATTGGCGAGGCGTCGTTGCAACACCTGTCGCAGGAAGTCGGACGTCCGTTGGAAATGCTGCGGTTCCGTCCGAATCTGGTGATCGAAGGCAGCGAGGCGTACGCCGAGGATGGCTGGAAGCGCATCCGCATTGGTGATGTCGAGTTCCGCGTGGTCAAGTCGTGTTCTCGTTGCATTCTCACCACCATCGATCCGCAGACCGGCGAGCGCAGCGCCGACCGCGAGCCTCTGGCGACCCTGCAGAAGACCCGCGCCCAGGCCGATGGCGCGATGTTCGGGCAGAACCTGGTCAATGACAGCAATGGCCGCCTCGAAGTCGGCATGCCGGTGGAAATCCTCGAATAACCTGCCCCGAAACGAAAAATGCCCGTGTCACTGGACACGGGCATTTTTCATTGCAGCAGGAAACCGGGATGTCAGCCGCGGTACTCGCACAGGTAAGCGGTGTCGACGGCCACTTTCAGCTGGAACTTGCTGTTGGCCGGCACGTTGAACTGGCTGCCGGCAGCGAAGGTTTCCCAGTCGCTGCTATCCGGCAGTTTGACGGTCAGCGCGCCGGATACCACATGCATGATTTCACGCTGGCTGGTGCCGAATTCGTATTCGCCCGGGGCCATGACGCCGATGGTCGCAGGGCCTTCAGCAGTGCCAAAGGCGATCGACTTGACGGTGCCGTCGAAGTACTCGTTGACTTTAAACATGGGCGATTCCTCTCGAAAAGGGCGTAAAAGGGTTAAAAAGGGCCGGCCAGTATGCACAAGGCTCACCGCGTCGTCACCTGCGCTAGAGCGGTAGCACCAGCGGCAATAATCGGGCGGTATTGCGTGCATCTTCCAGCGCACGATGTTGCTGTCCGCTGAACTGCATGCCCGCCAGTTGCAGGGCGCCATTGAGCCCCAAAGGCCGTTCGAGGCGCCTGGCCTTGGCAAAGCGCTGTTTGAGGTTCATGTGTGGAATATGGCTCAGCGCGCTGTCAAGTTGCAGGCGCTGCCATTCCTGAAGCAATTGCTTGCGGTCGTAGTCACCCCAGCTGGCCCAGCCTTCAAGGCGTGTCTGGTGCTGGCCGAGCCAGCGCTCGAACGTCGACCACACTTCGCTCAACGTCTGGGCGGCGTCGATATTGGCCTGGGTGATGTGGGTGAGTTCGCGACAGAACGGCGTCAGCAATGGCCGACGCGTCGGTTTGACGAAGCGCTGAAAGTGATCCTGCTCGCGACCGGTACGATCCACCAGAGTGGCGCCGATCTCGATGATCTCCATTTCCGTTACCGGCCAGCCACCTTCGTCGGTGGTGGCTTCCAGATCAATGACCAGCCAATGAGGCATCGCAGGGTTCCTGATTTCCGCGTCCTGATAGTCAGAGCGTAGTCAAACCTTACGGATACGTTCGGCGACTCACTCGACCTGCAACAGAACCTGACGATTTTTTACCTGATCGCCGACCTTGACCTGCACCCGCTTGAGTACACCGTCGATACCGGCCTTGAGCGGGTGCTCCATTTTCATCGCCTCCAGCACTACCAGCAACTGGCCTTTGCTGACCGGGCTGCCTTCGCTGACAAGCACGTCGATGATTGCGCCATCCATCGGGGCTTTCAAGGTGCCGGAGCCGACGCTGGTCTGACTGTCGATCACGGCATGAGTTCGATCCACAAAATGCAGGCTGCCGGGGCGGGTGAACAACCAGAGCCGGTCGTTGCGCAGACGATAGGTGTGGCGCTGACGCAGGCCTTCGATTTCCAGCGATATCGAGTGTTTGTCGTGTTCGACGAGCCTCAGTTCGAAGGCACGTTCAGCGACCTGAACCCTAACGATGCCATGGGCGGCTGGCTGCAGTTGCACGTTCCACGTCTGATCGTCGAGGCCCAAAAGATAGTGCAGCGGCGCGCCGGCATTGTTGCGCCAACCGGTCAGAGGTGCGCGATGCGGACCGGCGGCGGACTGATAGAACAGCAACGCCGCGATCGCCAGTTCTTCGGCACCCGGTGTGTGGGGATGCAGACATGGATGGTCGGAGAAATATTGCGGTATGAACCCGGTGCCGAATTCGCCGCTGATGAACTGTGGATGCTGCAACAGACTGCAGAGCAACCGCTGATTGCTCTGCACACCCAGCAGCACGCTGTCCTGCACGGCACACAACAGTTTGCGTCGGGCTTCCTCGCGGGTGGCGCCATGGGCGATCAGTTTGCCGAGCATCGGGTCGTAGAACGGCGTGATCGACTGACCTTCGAACAAGCCGTGATCAATCCGCGCACCGCGATTCAGCGCTGGCTCCCAGCTTTCGATCCGACCGGTCTGTGGCAGAAACTCCTGTGCCGGATCTTCGGCATAGAGGCGCACTTCCATGGCGTGGCCGTCGAGTTTCACCTGCGCCTGGGTCAGCGGCAGTGGCTGACCTTCGGCAACCAGAAGCTGCCACGCCACCAGATCCAGCCCGGTAATCAATTCGGTCACCGGGTGCTCCACTTGCAGCCGGGTATTCATCTCCAGAAAGAAGAACCGGCCGCGGGCATCGAGCAGAAACTCCACTGTGCCGGCGCCCACATAGTTCACCGCGCGCCCGGCCTTGAGCGCCGCTTCGCCCATCGCCTGTCGCAGCGTTTCGGTCATCACCGGGCACGGCGCTTCTTCAATGACCTTCTGATGGCGACGCTGGATCGAGCAATCCCGTTCGCCGAGGTAGATCAGGTTGCCGTGTCGGTCGCCGAACAACTGCACTTCGACGTGACGCGGTTCGATCAACGCCTGTTCAAGGATCAGTTCGTCGCTGCCGAATCCGTTCATCGCTTCGGACCGGGCGGTGCGCAGTTGCGCCGCCAGCTCTTCGGCGTGATGCACCAGACGCATGCCGCGTCCACCACCGCCGGCGCTGGCCTTGATCATCAATGGATAACCGATGCGTTCGGCTTCGCGGATCAGGGTGGCGTCATCCTGCTCGGCGCCTTGATAGCCGTCGATGCACGGCACGCCGGCGGCAAGCATGGCGATTTTCGATTGACGCTTGCTGCCCATCAGCTCGATGGCGTCGACGCCGGGGCCGATGAACGTCAGGCCGGCGTGTTCACAGGCCCGGGCGAATTCGGCGTTTTCCGAGAGGAATCCATACCCGGGATGGATCGCGTCTGCACCGCTGAGGCGGGCGGCGGCGAGGATGACCGGGATGTTCAGGTAGGACTGCTGCACCGGCGCCGGGCCGATGTGCACCGCTTGATCCGCCATTCGCACATGCAGCGCATCGGCGTCGGCGTCGCTGAATACCGCAACCGTGCGATAGCCGAGGGCCTGGGCGGTGCGCTGGATGCGGCAGGCGATTTCACCGCGGTTGGCGATCAGGATTTTATGGATGGCGGGCATGGTAGTTTTCCTGCGTGTCTGGCGGTGGATTGAAGGTCCTCATCGCGAGCGGGCTCGCTCCCACAAGGTCAGGTGCTCCATCCGGGTTTGCGCTTCTGCATGAACGCGATCGTGCCTTCGATCCCCTCGGCGCCGGTTACCGCTTCGCTGAACCGTTGCGCCGCTTCATCCAGCAGTCCGCTCGACGGCTGGCCAGCACTGGCCAGCAGCAGTTTTTTGGTGGCGGCGTTCGCTTCGGGGGCACAGCACAGAACATGTTGCAGCACGTCTTCCAGCCGTTCGGCCAGCACCTGTGGATCTTCTTCGACAAAATGCACAAGCCCCAGGCGCCGTGCCTGATGGCCATCGAAACGGGCGGCGGTCAGCGCCAGGCGGCGGGCTTCGGTGAGGCCGATGCGCTGCACCACAAAAGGTGCGATCTGCGCCGGCAACAGGCCGAGGCTGGTTTCCGGCAGACCGAATTGCGCCTGATGATCGGCCATCGCGATATCGCTGACGCACGCCAGCCCGAAACCGCCCCCGAGCACCGCGCCCTGCAGAACGGTAATCAGCACCTGAGGCGCGTGCTGCGCTTCTTCCAGTAATGAACCGAAGGCGCGGTTCAGCTCCCGATAGGCATCGCTGCCTTGGGCACGGGCATTGGCCATGTCCTTGATGTCGCCGCCGGCACAGAAATGCCCGCCGGCGCCACTGAGCACCAGGGCGCGCACACTGCGGTCATCGCGCACGGCGGTCAGCACCGCACGCAACTCGGCGACCATTTGCAGGCTCATGGCGTTGCGGCTTTCCGGGCGATTGAGGGTGATGTGCAGTACGCCGTTATGGGATTCGAGCAATAGCGTCCGGCAATCGGGCAGGGCCGTCATTTCTTTTTCCCCGGCAGGATGCCCATCAGTTTGCAGATGATCCCCAGCATGATTTCGTCGGCACCGCCGCCAATCGATACGAGGCGTACGTCGCGATAGGCGCGGGCCACCGGGTTGTCCCACATGAAACCCATGCCGCCCCAGTATTGCAGGCAACTGTCGCTGACTTCGCGGCCCAGGCGCCCGGCCTTGAGCTTGGCCATCGAGGCCAGCCGGGTGACGTCCTGGCCTTTGACGTATTGCTCGGTGGCTTGATAGACCAGCGCCCGCAGGCATTCGATTTCGGTCTGCAATTCGGCCAGGCGGAAGTGGATCACCTGATTGTCGATCAGCGCGTTGCCGAAGGTCTTGCGCTCCTTGCAGTACTCGATGGTGCTGTCGACGCAGTATTCCAGACCCTTGATCATGTTGGCCGCGCCAAACAGGCGTTCTTCCTGGAACTGCAGCATCTGCATCATGAACCCGGCGCCTTCGTGGCCGATGCGATTGCGCTGGGGGACGCGCACGTTGTCGAAAAACACCTGGGCGGTTTCCGAGCTGCGCATGCCGAGCTTGTCCAGGTGCGAACTGAGACTGATGCCCGGCGTGTTCATCGGCACCATGATCAGCGACTTGTTGACGTGCGGCTTGTCATCCGAGGTGTTGGCCAGCAGGCAGATGAAGTCGGCGCTCGGTGAGTTGGTGATCCACATCTTGCTGCCGTTGATCACATAGTCGTCGCCGTCCTTGCGCGCGGTGGTCTTGAGCCCGGCGACGTCGGAGCCGGCACCGACTTCCGACACGCCAATGCAGCCGACCTGCTCGCCGGTGATGGCCGGGCGCAGAAATTCGTCGCGCAGTTCATCGGAGCCGAAGCGGGCGAGGGCGGGCGTGCACATGTCGGTCTGCACGCCGATCGACATTGGAATGCCGCCGCAATGGATGGTGCCGAACTCTTCGGCGGCGACGATCGAATAGCTGTAATCGAGACCCATGCCGCCGAATTTTTCCGGTTTGGAAATCCCCAGCAAACCGAGGTCGCCGGCCTTACGGAAAATTTCGTGAATCGGAAAGCGACCGGCCTTTTCCCATTCATCGACATGGGGATTGATCTCGTGCTCGACGAACTGGCGGACGGTGCGACGCAGGGCTTCGTGTTCCGGGGTGAAGATCATTGTCATTGTTCTCCTTGAGTCCGTGGCAATCAGAACCGACTGACGCCGAAGCTGTTGGCTTGCAGCGTGCGAATGTCGGCTTCGTGACAGATATCCAGCAGGTAACCGAGCAGGGTGCGGGTGTCGCGGGGATCGATCAGCCCGTCGTCCCACAGGTTGGCGCTGCCGTAGAGAGCGGTGGACTGGCTGTCGAGTTTCTGTGCGGTGACCTGTTCCAGCATGTCGAGCATTTTCGGGTCGGGTTCCAGACCGTCCTTCAATTGCTTGGCTTCGGTGACGATCCGCAGCACCTTGCCGGCCTGGGCACCGCCCATCACCGCAGTGCGGCTGTTGGGCCAGGCGAAGATGAAGCGCGGATCGAGCCCACGCCCGCACATCGCATAGTTCCCCGCACCGTAGGAGCCGCCGACCACAATCGTGAGTTTCGGCACCCGTGCATTGGCGACGGCCTGGATCAGTTTCGAGCCGTGTTTGATCACGCCGTGCTGTTCCGATTCGGTGCCGACCATGAATCCGGTGGTGTTGTGGAAAAACAGCAACGGTGTCTGACTCTGGTCACACAATTGAATGAACTGCGCCGCCTTGCTCGCACCATTGGGCGTGATCGGGCCGTTGTTGCCGATGAAGCCGCAGGCGCGCCCCTGAATTTTCAGGTGGCCGCAAATGGTCTGCTGATCGAACTCACCCTTGAACTCCAGAAAGCGCGATTCGTCGGCGATTCGGGCAATGATTTCGCGTACGTCGTAGGGCCTTTTCGGGTCGTCCGGAATCAACCCCAACAGTTCGTCGATGGGGTACAGCGGTTCCTTGTATTGCGGTTCGGGCAGCCGCGGCAGAGGCGCGTTCCAGTTCAGCAGGCTGACGATCTCCCTGACCTGACGCACGCCATCGGCATCGTTCTCGGCCAGGTACTCGGCGGTGCCGGCGACCTGCGCGTGCATCTCGGCGCCGCCCAGTTCTTCGTCGGTGGCCACTTCGCCGGTCGCGGCTTTAAGCAGCGGGGGACCAGCGAGAAACAGCTTGGCCTTGCCGCGTACCACCACCACGTAATCCGACAGCCCCGGTTGATATGCTCCGCCGGCCGTGGCCGAGCCGTGCACCACGGTGATCTGCGGCAACCCCATCGCCGACATCCGCGCCTGATTGGCAAAGCTGCGCGCACCTTCGACGAATATCTCCGCCGCGTAGTTGAGGTTGGCGCCACCGCTTTCGGCGAGCGTGATGACCGGCAGTTTGTTTTCCTGGGCGATCTGTTGCAGGCGCAGAGATTTTTTCAGACCGGTCGGGGAGATCGTCCCGCCCTTGATCGCGCTGTTGTTTGCCACGATCAATGCACGCACGCCGGACACGTAACCGATGCCGGCGATCAAGCCGCCACCGGCTGAGCTGCCATCCTTGTCGTCGTGCAGTTTGTAACCGGCCAGGCTCGCCAGTTCGAGGAACGGTGCGCCCGGGTCAAGGAGCAGATTCAGGCGTTCACGGGGCAGCAATTGCCCGCGCTTGTCGAATTTCGGCTTGGCCTCGGCAGCCTTGTCAAGCAGGTTCTGTTCGAGTTGCCGGACTTGCTCGATGGCCGCGAGCATGGCTGAGCGGTTGCGGGCGAAGGCTTCGCTATGTGGATCGAGCTGGGATTGGATGACCGGCATGGCTTACTCCTTGTCCTTCAAGACGTCTGGTCTGTACGCCCGATGAAAGCCGTTGAAGGATTCGCTGTGGGTCGCCTTGTGCAGCGGCCACGCACGACTGCCCAGGCTGGCCGCGCCGTCGATGCGCAAGGTGCTGCCGCTGATGAACGCGGCGGCAGGGCTGAGCAGAAACACAATTGCTGCGCTGACCTCCGATTCGGTACCGATGCGCTTGAGCGGCACGTATTCGCGCAGGGTCGGGATCACGGCCTTGAACGCGCCTTCATAAGTGTCCATGCCGCTGGAAGCTATCCAGCCCGGCGCTACTGCATTCACCCGAACGCCGGCGTAACCCCATTCGAACGCCGCCGTTTTGGTGAAATTGTCCATGCCCGAACGGGCTGCCCCGGAATGGCCCATGCCGGGCATGCCGCCCCACATGTCGGCGAGCATATTGACGATGCTGCCGCCGTGTTTGCCCATCGACTGATTGAACACTTCCCGGGCCATCAGAAAACCACCGACCAGGTTGGTGCGCAGCACGGTTTCGAAGCCTTTCTGATTGATCGAGGCCAGGGGGGAGGGGTACTGGCCGCCGGCATTGTTGACCAGCCCATGGATCGGTCCGTGTTCGCGGATCAGTTCGCTGACCAAGGTCTTCACGGCTTCTTCGTCACGAATGTCGCAAGACTTCCAGTGCGCCCGGCCACGGTCCTCGGCAATTTCTGCGGCGACGGCTTGCAGCTTTTCCGGCTTGCGTCCGACCAATACAACATTGGCCCCGAGCGCCGCCAGTTCGTGGGCGGTGCAACGTCCGATGCCGCTGCCGCCTCCGGTGACGATCACCGTCTGGCCGCTGAACAGCCCGGCCTTGAAAATCGATTCGAATGCCATGGTGCCAATCCCCTAGTCGAACTGTTCGGCGATGCTCTGCGGCACCGGGATCTGGATTTCCAGCAACTGCTGGGCGAAGGCCTTGCCTTGCGGGTCGATGCGCAGGCTCGCCACACCACCACCGCCGAGGGCGTTTTCCAACAGGAAATTCAGGCTGTGGGTACCCGGCAGATACCAGCGCTCGACCCGGCCGTGAATCGGGTCGAGGACATGGCTCATCCAGTCGACGACTACGGCAGGGGTCAGCGCTTCGGCGATCCACGGCAAGTATTCAGGGCGACGTGGCAGCACGCCGATGTTGCTGTGGTTACCCTTGTCGCCGGAGCGCGCCACGGCCAGTTTCACCAGCGCCACGCTGGCGTCGGCGCGACCCTGGGGTTTGGGTGTTTCGTGGGGCAGCGGCAAGCTCTGGCTGTCGAGGGTGGCCGGGGCGGGCAGGGAAAACGGATGAGATTCGCCGGCGATGTCGATCTTCAGTGTGCAGGCGCTTTTGTCGATCAGAAATGAAAACAGCCGGATCAGCGGATACACCGTGGGCCGCCCGCCGACGATTCCGGTCAGGCCCGGCGCCATACCGGTGGCGGCCTGGGCAATTTCCCGGGAGAACAGGATCAAAGCCTGCTTGTTCGGGTGACGTACGGCGAGTTTGATCACCACTTCGCGGCTGTCCCGACGCTGGCCGTGGGGGCCGTAGGTGGCTTCGCTGCCGAGCAGTTCGATATGGGTTTCGCTGTAAGGGCCCCAGCCGCGTTGCTCGAGCATTTCCAGGGTCTTGTCAATGATCGCCTGACTGACGCGTCGGGCCTTGTCCACCGCATCGATACCGGCGATCAGGCAACTGGCGGTGCAGCGGAAACCGTCCGGGTATGTCGCGCTGACCTTGTATTGGTTGCTGGGTGGCAAGCCTCTGGCGCCGGTAACGCGGACTGCGTTTTCGCCTTGTTGCAGAAGCTTGACCTGACTGAAATCACAGACCACATCGGGCAACAGATAAGCCTGCGGATCGCCGATTTCGTAGAGCATCTGTTCGCCGACGGTCAGCGGTGTGACCAGTCCGCCGGAGCCTTCGGGTTTGCTGACAATGAACTGGCCGTCGGCGCTTACCTCGACGATCGGGAATCCGATGTGCTCGTAATCCGGCACGTCGCGCCAATCGGTGAAGTTGCCACCGGTGCACTGAGCGCCGCATTCGATGATGTGCCCGGCCAATGCGGCTTGAGCGAGTCTGTCGTAGTCGTGCCATGACCAGCCGAATTCGTGCACCAGCGCAGCACTGACCACTGCGCTGTCCACCACCCGGCCGGTGATGACGATGTCGGCGCCCAGGCGCAGGGCTTCGACGATGCCCGGTGCGCCGAGGTAGGCGTTGGTCGAAACGCACATCGGCGGCAGCGGTGCACCGCTGAACATTTCTGTGATGCCTTGAGAGGCGAGGTGTTTGAATTGCGGTTGCAAATCGTCGCCCGACAGCACCGCGATTTTCAGCGCCACGCCGGCCTGGTCGCAGGCCGCTTGCAGGGCGGCGGCACAGGCCCGGGGATTGATCCCGCCGGCATTGCTGATGACGCGAATCTTCTGTTCGGCCAGTTGCGGCAGCAGGGGCGCGAGGACTTCGATGAAATCGCCGGCAAATCCGGTCTGCGGATCCTTCATGCGTGCGCCGGCCATGATCGACAGGGTGATCTCGGCCAGGTAGTCGAAGACCAGATAGTCCAGTTTTCCACCGGCCACAAGCTGCGCGGCGGCGGTCGAGGTGTCTCCCCAGAATGCGCTGGCGCATCCGATGCGGACGGTGGTGGGCATTTTCATCTCCGACTCGGCAATCTGTGCAGAAGTGAATCGAGGCTACCAAGCAAGCGCTTGGTTTGTAAACAGGCGAAATTATCTTCTGCCCAAGCGCTTGCTTGGTCGTGGTCGGCGGCTTAAATTGCCCGCGCAACCCTGCAATTTCAGGGCAGCAGATGATTGAACCACTGTAGGAGAGAACGGGTGGACGAGCAAAAAGCCCTGAAGGTCATGCGCGAACTGGTCGACGAAGGCCGGTTGACCGACCCGGACAGCGCTCGCGGCAAACTGCTGCAAGTGGCGGCCCACCTGTTCCGCAACAAGGGCTACGAGCGCACCACCGTGCGCGACCTGGCCGGTGCCGTGGGCATTCAGTCGGGCAGCATTTTTCATCATTTCAAGAGCAAGGATGAAATCCTGCGGGCCGTGATGGAAGAAACCATTCGCTACAACACGGCGCTGATGCGGGCGGCCCTGGCCGAAGCGAAAAATGTACGTGAGCGGGTGCTGGCGCTGATCCGTTGCGAATTGCAGTCGATCATGGGCGGCAGCGGCGAAGCGATGGCGGTGCTGGTGTATGAGTGGCGCTCGCTGTCCGAAGAAGGCCAGACCCAGGTGCTGGCGCTGCGGGACATCTACGAGGATATCTGGCTGCAAGTGCTGGGCGAGGCCAAGGACGCGGGGTTCATCCGTGGCGACGTGTTCATAACCCGACGTTTTCTCACAGGCGCGCTGTCCTGGACCACCACCTGGTTCCGGGCCGGTGGCAGTCTGAGCCTCGATCAACTGGCCGAAGAGGCGTTGATTCTGGTGCTTGAAGAACGCTAATCGCTTTCTATCGCCCCGGGAAACTGGCTAACTGGGCGAAACCGCCTAGTTTGAATGCATTGATCGGTACTTTTTCGGGGAGTGGGGTGTTTTGAAGTCTTCGCCAATTCGGACGGCCGCCGGGCTGATGCTCGTAGCGCTGGCTACGTTATGGGTATTGCCCGCAGAGGCAGAACAAGTGGTTCGGGTAGGCGCTGCGCATTTTCCGCCGTACACCATTCGCCCGGAAAACGGCGCGGATACCGGTCTGTTGCCGGAGCTGGTGGCGGCGTTGAACAACTCGCAGAGCGACTACCGTTTCGAGCTGGTACCCACTTCGATTCCGCGAAGATTCGGTGATTTCAAGGATGGCCGCACCGACATGGCGATCTTTGAAAACCCGGACTGGGGCTGGAAAGACATTCCCCACGTTACTGTCGACATGGGCCTGGAAGACGCGGAAATTTTCGTTGCGCAGAACAAACCCGGTCGTCAGCAGAACTACTTCGCCGATCTCAAGGGCAAACGCCTGGCGCTTTACAGCGGTTATCACTACGAGTTCGCCAGCTTCAATGCCGATCCCAAATACCTTGCCGATACCTGGAACGCCACGCTGACCTACTCCCACGACAGCAATCTGTTGATGGTGTTGCGCGGTCGTGCAGACATTGCGTTGGTGACCCGTTCTTATCTGTTCGATTACCTGCTGCGCAACGAAAAGGTGCGTGATGAGTTGCTGGTGTCGCAGCGCATCGACCAGATCTACCATCACTACGCCATTCTCAGCCCGAAAGCGCCGATCACCGGCGAGGCGTTCGGCAAATTGCTGCAGGGTTTGCGCGATAACGGCCAGATGCTGAAGATCTTCGAGCCGTACAGGATTGCCGTGGTGCCGGTTCCTCATCACTGACACCCGGTTTTTGGCAGGCGGACTAAATTTGGCGGCCTGGCTCACGTCCCATCGTTGAACTGTCGACGAATATCGTGAGCCCGCCCCATGTCCAATCTGAATGACCTGACTGCCCTGGCCTTGCCCTCGGGCCGTCAATTGATAGCCGATGCCACTGAATGCCGCCTGAGCCTGAGCCTGGACGGGCAACCGCTGATTCGCCTGCGCCTCGATCGTGAAGGCCATGGGCCGATCCAGATCGATGAGCGCTACGCCTTGCCACCGGGCCAGGCGCTGTGGGCAGCGTGCTATTGGCTGTTTGCCCGGGATCCGGCGTGTCAGCAATTGATATGGCGACTGGATCAGGCACCGACCGAAGCCCTGCTGAGCGGTTTACTGGTGGGCACTGACGTGGCGGGTGAGTATCGCTGCGAGCGCACGCTGTTCTGGCAATTGCCGCAACCGTGGCTGGGCACCTCGTTGACCGGCAGCTATCCGCAGCAAATGGTCATCAGCAACGGCAAACGACATCCGCTGCGCCCGGTGAAGCCGCGCGGCGAAGTCTATCGGCGTTTCGATGCGCGCCTTGGCGCGTGGATTTCTTTGCGTACGGTTGAGATCGAGCAGGATCTTGCGCGTTTCAACCGCTGGCAGAACAGCCCGCGAGTCGCCAGTTTCTGGCAGGAAGAGGGCAGTCTTGAACAGCACCGCGAGTACCTGAGCAAACTCGAGGCCGATCCGCACACCCTGACCCTGATCGGTTGTTTCGATGATCAGCCGTTTGCCTATTTCGAAGCCTACTGGGCCAAGGAAGATCGTATCGCGCCGTTCTACGACGCCGATAACTACGACCGGGGCATTCACATGCTGGTCGGAGAGGAAGACCATCGCGGCCCGCACAAAGTGGCGAGCTGGCTGTCGGCGCTGGTGCATTACCTGTTTCTGGATGATCCGCGCACCCAGCGCGTCGTCGCCGAGCCGCGTGCCGACAACGCGAAGATGATCGGCCACATGCACAACCAGTGTTTCCACTGTGAAAAGGAATTCGACTTTCCGCACAAGCGCGCGGCGCTGATGATCCTGGGGCGCGAGCGGTTTTTCGATCGCTGCAAACTGGCGTGATGCCTGGCTGAAACAAAAAAGATCGCAGCCCTTCAACGAAGGCTGCGATCTTTTTTTTGGAATGGCGTGGCGTCAGCGACGGTTGGCAGCCATGGCTTCTGCACGGCTGCCCGAAACCTTGCGGCAATGCACCAGTGCATCGCGAATCATGAAGTTGACCAGGGTCGGCGAAACGCCGAGTTCCTTGGCGATGTCCTTTTGCGGCACGCCGTGCAGACGATACATCTCGAAGGCGTAACGCGTGCGGACCGGCAGCTCGGTCAGCGCATCGGCAATGTGTTCCAGGGTCGAGAAGTTGATGTGCGAGGTTTCCGGCGAGGCGCCTTGAATGACCACGTTCAACCCTTCCTCCTCGGGGCCGGCGTACTTCTGCTCCAGCGCCTGTTTGCGGTAGTGATCGATGGCCAGATTGCGCACGATCTGGAACAGATAACTCAACTGGGCCTTGATCGACGACGTGATCGGTGGCGCCGATTGCAGCCGGAAGAACGCATCCTGCACCACATCTTCGGCGCGTGACCGACAGCCGGTAATGCGGGCTGCAATCTTGACCAGTATCAGTCGATTGTCGACGAATGCCTGAAGTAGCGGTGAATCGCACCTGCTTGTGGATACTTGTTCCGTCATGGAAATCACCTTGCTGCCAATAGGTTAGTGGGACGCCTGGGGGAGGGGGTGTCCTACACATCGAGCGACAAATTATGTTGAATGATAATGATTGTCAATTGAGAAAGAGAAGTAATGATCCATGACGGTGCGTTCCGTGAACTGCGACACGCCGCCGCATGCGCCCATTCGCCAAGCCCCGTTGGCTATCCAGCCTGCCGACTAATTATTTCAAGACGTCATCCGTTCTCATTGGTGAATGGTTCCGGGTGCGCAGCCCCGGACCAGCCGCATTCCAATGCCTTGCACGGTCGGCGAAGACCGTGTCCCGCATGCCTTGCACGGGCATGCCGCAGCCAACCGATTCCACCAGCAAGCCGAATTCAGGCAGGAAACCTCATGACCGACGCGTTCGAACTCCCCAGCACCCTGGTCCAAGCCCTACAGCGCCGTGCGGCCCTGACACCGGACCGGCTGGCCCTGCGTTTTCTCGCGGAAAACGAGGAGCAGGCTGTGGTGCTCAGTTATCGCGAACTCGATCAGCGTGCCCGCACCATCGCCGCTGCCTTGCAGGCCGAGGCCGTTTTCGGTGATCGCGCCGTGCTGCTGTTTCCCAGTGGTCCGGATTACGTCGCGGCGTTCTTCGGTTGCCTGTACGCGGGCGTGATCGCGGTGCCGGCCTATCCGCCGGAGTCGGCCAAGCGTCACCATCAGGAGCGTCTGCTGTCGATCATTGCCGACGCCGAACCGCGGCTGTTGCTGACCAGCGCCGATCTGCGCGACGCCCTGCAGCAAATCGAAAGCGCGCCGCCGCTGTTGTGCGTCGACACCCTCGACGCTGCGTTGGCCGAGCGCTGGGTCGAACCGACCTTGCCGCCAGACCACATCGCTTTCCTGCAATACACCTCCGGTTCCACTGCGCTGCCCAAGGGCGTGCAAGTCAGCCACGGCAATCTGGTGGCCAACGAACTGTTGATCCGTCACGGCTTCGGTATCGACGTGAACCCGGACGACGTGATCGTCAGCTGGCTGCCGCTGTACCACGACATGGGCCTGATCGGTGGCCTGCTGCAACCGATCTTCAGCGGTGTGCCGTGCATCCTGATGTCGCCGGCGTACTTTCTCGGCCGGCCGTTGCGCTGGCTCGAAGCGATCAGCCAATACGGCGGCACCATCAGCGGCGGCCCGGACTTTGCCTATCGACTGTGCAGCGAGCGGGTCAGTGAGTCAGCGCTGGAGCGTCTCGACCTGAGCCGCTGGCGCGTGGCCTATTCCGGCTCGGAGCCGATCCGTCTCGACACCCTCGAACGCTTCGCCGAAAAATTCACCGCGTGCGGTTTCAGCGAAAGCAGTTTCATGGCGTCCTACGGTCTGGCCGAAGCGACCCTGTTCGTCGCCGGCACACCGCGTGGCACCGGCATTCCGGCGCTACGTGTGGACGATCAGGCCCTGGCGCAGAACCGCGCCGAGCCGGGCGAGGGCAGTCCGATCATGAGCTGCGGCATCAGCCAGCCGGAGCATGCGGTGCTGATCGTCGAGCCGGGCACGCTTGAACAACTGGCCGACAACGCCGTCGGTGAAGTCTGGGCCACCGGCCCGAGCATCGCCCACGGCTACTGGCGCAACCCTGAGGCGACGGCCAAAACCTTCGTCCAGCACGCCGGCCAGACTTGGCTGCGCACCGGTGACCTGGGCTTCATTCGCGACGGCGAACTGTTCATCACCGGTCGCTTGAAAGACATGCTGATCGTGCGCGGTCACAACCTCTATCCGCAGGACATCGAGAAAACGGTCGAGAACGAAGTCGAGGTGGTGCGCAAGGGCCGCGTCGCAGCATTCGCGGTCAATCAGAACGGCGAAGAAGGCATCGGCATCGCGGCGGAAATCAGCCGCAGCGTGCAGAAAATCCTTCCGCCCGAAGCGCTGATCAAGGCGATTCGCCAGGCCGTGGCCGAGGCTTACCAGGAAGCGCCGAGCGTGGTCGTGCTGCTGAATCCAGGCGCACTGCCGAAAACTTCCAGCGGCAAGCTGCAACGTTCGGCCTGCCGCAATCGCCTGGCCGACGGCAGCCTCGACAGCTACGCGGTGTTCCCGTCGGCCACCGCTGAAACCTGCGAGTCGACCGCGTCCGCCTCCGAACTGGAAGCATTGATCGGCAGAATCTGGGCCGAGCAGTTGAACGTCAAACAGGTCAACGCCGACGACCACTTCTTCCTGCTTGGCGGCAACTCGATTGCTGCCGCTCAAGTGATCGCCAGGGTGCGCGAAGCACTGAGCCTGGAGCTGAATCTGCGCCTGCTGTTCGAAGCCCCGACCCTGTCCGCGTTCGCCGCAGCCGTGGCGCAGCAGCAACAGGACGGCGGCAGCGCCCAGGGTGAAATCACCGCGTTGTCGCGCACCGAAGCACTGCCGCAATCGCTGGCGCAAAACCGCCTGTGGATCACCTGGCAACTCGATCCGCACAGCAGTGCCTACAACATTCCCGGTGCCTTGCGCCTGCGTGGCGAACTGGACGAAGACGCACTGCGCGCCAGTTTCCAGCAACTGATCGAGCGCCACGAGTCTCTGCGCACGCGCTTCTTCGAACGCGATGGCGTGGCCTTGCAACAGGTCGAAGCCGCAGGCGAGTTCAATTTGCGATTGATCGACATCAGCGACCTGCCGGCCTGCGAACGTGAAGCCCGCGCACAACAGATCCGCGAAGACGAAGCCCTCACCCGGTTCGATCTGGAGAAAGGCCCGTTGCTGTGGGTGACGTTGGTTCGCCTCGATGACGAAGATCACCAGTTGCTGGTGACCATGCACCACATCATTGCCGACGGCTGGTCGCTGAACGTGCTGATTGACGAGTTCTCGCGCCTGTACGCCGCCGCTTCCCAAGGCCAGCGCGCCGAACTGGCGCCGCTGCCGACCCAGTACGCCGACTACGGCAGCTGGCAGCGCCAGTGGCTGGCGCAGGGCGAGGGCGAGCGGCAACTGGCGTACTGGAAAGCGCAGTTGGGTGATGAGCATCCGACACTGGAACTGGCGACTGACCATCCGCGTTCCGCCAGGCAAAAACACAGTGCCGCACGTCACAGCCTCCGGCTGGGCATCAGCCTCAGCGATTCAATACGCCAGACCGCCCAGGCTTGCCAGTCCACGCCGTTCATGCTGTTGCTCTCGGCCTTCCAGAGCTTGCTACACCGTTACAGCGGTCAGCGCGATATCCGTATCGGCGTGCCGAACGCCAACCGTCCGCGCCTGGAAACCCTGGGCCTGATCGGTTTCTTCATCAACACTCAGGTGCTGCGCGCCGAGGTTGACTCACGTCTTTCGTTCACCGGGCTGCTGGCGCAAACCCGTCAGGCGGCGCTCGATGCTCAGGCCAATCAAGATTTGCCGTTCGAACAACTGCTTGAAGCCTTCCCGCAGGCCCGCGAACAGGGTCTGTTTCAGGTCATGTTCAACCACCAGCAACGCGACTTGAGTGCGCTCAAGCGCCTGCCGGGCCTGCTCGCCGAAGAATTGCCGTGGCACAGCCGCGAGGCCAAGTTCGATCTGCAACTGCACAGTGAAGAAGACCGCAACGGTCGCCTGACGCTGTCCTTCGACTACGCCGACGAATTGTTCGACGCCGCGACCATCGAGCGGCTGGCCGAGCATTTCAGTAATCTGTTGCGCGCTGTCTGCGAACGTCCGGAGCAGGCCATCGGTGATCTGCCGCTGCTGACCGCCACCGAGCACACTCAGCAAAGTGCGTGGAGCATCGCCCCGTGCACCCCGGCGCAACAATGGTTGCCGGAGCTGCTGAATGAACAAGCGCGGCAGACGCCTGATCGCACCGCAGTGGTATGGGACGGCGGCAGTCTCGACTTCGCTGAACTGCATGCTCAGGCCAACCGTCTGGCCCATTACCTGCGCGACAAAGGTGTCGGCCCGGACGTGTGCGTGGCCATCGCTGCCGAGCGTTCGCCGCAATTGCTGATCGGCCTGTTGGCGATCATCAAGGCTGGTGGCGCCTACGTGCCGCTCGACCCGGATTACCCGGCCGAGCGTCTGGCCTACATGCTCGGCGACAGCGGCGTCGAACTGCTGCTGACCCAGACGGCATTACTTGACCGCTTGCCGGTCAGCGAAGGCGTCAGTGTGATCGCCATGGACACCCTGCACCTGGAAAACTGGCCGAGCCAGGCACCGGGCCTGCACCTGCACGGCGACAACCTCGCCTACGTGATTTACACCTCTGGTTCCACCGGTCAGCCGAAAGGGGTCGGCAACACTCATGCGGCGCTGGCCGAACGTCTGCAATGGATGCAGAACACCTATCGCCTGAACGACACCGACGTGTTGATGCAGAAGGCGCCGATCAGTTTCGACGTGTCGGTGTGGGAGTGCTTCTGGCCGCTGATCACCGGCGCGCGCCTGTTGATCGCCGGCCCCGGTGAACACCGCGATCCGCATCGCATCGCGCAGTTGGTTCAGCAATACGGCGTGACCACGCTGCACTTTGTGCCGCCGCTGCTTTCGCTGTTCATCGACGAACCATTGAGTGCGGAGTGCACCAGTCTGCGTCGCGTGTTCTCCGGTGGTGAAGCGCTGCCGTCGGAACTGCGCAACCGCGTGCTGGCGCAACTGCCGGCGGTGCAACTGCATAACCGCTACGGCCCGACCGAAACCGCGATCAACGTCACCCACTGGCATTGCAGCGTGGCCGATGGCGAGTGTTCGCCGATTGGCCGTCCGCTGGGCAACGTGGTCTGCCGCGTGCTCGACAGTGAGCTGAATCCGGTGCCGGCCGGTGTGCCGGGTGAACTGTGCATCAGCGGCATCGGCCTGGCTCGTGGTTACCTCGGTCGCCCGGCGCTGACCGCCGAACGTTTTGTGGTCGATCCGCTGGGCGAGCAGGGCGCGCGTTTGTATCGCACTGGTGACCATGCACGCTGGACGAACGATGGCGTGATCGAATACCTCGGCCGTCTCGATCAGCAAGTGAAACTGCGCGGCTTCCGCGTCGAGCCGCAAGAGATCGAAGCGCGACTGCTGGCTCAGGACGGTGTCGCTCAGGCCGCCGTGCTGGTGCGTGAAACCGTCGCCGGCCCGCAACTGATCGGCTACTTCACTGCCACCGATACCAGCGAAGATCAGGACATACAAATTGCTCGCCTGAAAACCGCACTGGCTGCCGAGCTGCCGGAATACATGGTCCCGGCACAACTGATGCGCCTGGACGCTATGCCCCTGAGCCCGAGCGGCAAACTCGACCGCCGCGCCTTGCCCGAGCCGCAATGGCAGGTGCGCGAACACGTCGAACCGGTCACCGAGCTGGAGCAGCAGATCGCCGCGATCTGGCGTGAAGTGCTGGGCCTGAAACAGGTCGGCCTGCGCGACGACTTCTTCGCCCTCGGCGGTCACTCGCTGCTGGCCACGCAAATCATCTCTCGCACCCGTCAGGCCTGCGACGTCGAGCTACCGCTGCGCGCCTTGTTCGAACACAGCGAACTGGGTGATTTCGCCGAACAGATCTGTCAGATCCAGGCCAGCGGTCGCACCAACAAACAGCCGCCGATCGACAAGGTCGATCGCAGCAAACCGGTGCCGCTGTCCTATTCCCAGCAGCGCATGTGGTTCCTCTGGCAAATGGAGCCGGACAGCCCGGCGTACAACGTCGGCGGCATGGCGCGCCTGCGGGGCGTGCTGGATGTGGAGCGTTTCGAGTCGGCGCTGCAAGCCTTGATCCTGCGTCACGAAACCCTGCGCACCACGTTCCCGAGTGTCGATGGCGTGGCCCGTCAGCAGGTGCATACCGAGACCGGGGTGCGTATGGACTGGAAGGATTTTTCGAAATTCGCCGCCGAGGTGCGCGAGCAGAAAGTCCAGCAACTGGCCGACGACGAAGCGCACCTGCCGTTCGATCTGGAAACCGGCCCGCTTCTGCGCGCTTGCTTGGTCAAGACGGCGGAAAAGGAGCATTACTTCGTCCTGACCCTGCACCACATCGTCACAGAAGGCTGGGCGATGGACATTTTCGCCCGGGAACTCAGCGCGTTGTACGAAGCGTTTATCGATGACCGCGATTCGCCGCTGGAGCCGCTGCCGGTGCAGTACCTCGATTACAGCGTGTGGCAGCGCCATTGGCTGGAATCCGGCGAGCGTCAACGTCAGCTCGACTACTGGACCACGCAGCTGGGTCGCGAACATCCATTGCTGGAACTGCCGGGCGACCGTCCGCGTCCGCCGGTGCAAAGCCATCAGGGTGAGCTGTTCCGTTTCGACTTGAGTGATGATCTCGCCGCACGGGTCCGGGCGTTCAACGCGCAGAACGGTCTGACCCTGTTCATGACCATGACCGCTGCACTCGCGACCTTGCTCTATCGTTACAGCGGCCAGACCGATCTGCGCATTGGCGCGCCGGTGGCCAACCGCATCCGTCCGGAAAGTGAAGGCCTGATCGGGGCGTTCCTCAACACCCAGGTGCTGCGTTGTCAGCTCGACGGCCAGATGTCGGTGGGCGAGTTGTTCGAGCAGGTGCGCCACACCGTGATCGAAGGCCAGTCCCATCAGGACCTGCCGTTCGACCATCTGGTGGAGGCGCTGCAGCCGCCGCGCAGCGCGGCGTACAACCCGCTGTTCCAGGTGATGTGCAACGTGCAGCGCTGGGAATTCCAGCAGAGCCGCATGCTCGCCGGGATGACTGTCGAGTATCTGGTCAACGATGCGCGGGCGACCAAGTTCGACCTCAACCTGGAAGTCACCGACCTCGACCATCGCCTCGGGTGCTGCCTGACGTACAGCACCGACCTGTTCGATGAACCGACGATTGCGCGCATGGCCCGACATTGGCGCAACCTGCTGGAAGCGCTGATCGCCGATCCACAGCAACGCCTCAGCGAACTGCCGCTGCTCGACGCACCAGAGCAGCAACAATTGCTCGACAGCCTCGGCGTCGAGCCGGGCGAGCGTCGTCTCGATCAATGCATCCATCATCTGTTCGCCGAGCAGGCACTGGCGCGCAAAGACGCACCGGCCCTGACCTTCGCCGGGCAGACCCTGAGCTACGCCGAACTCGACGCACGTGCCAATCGTCTGGCCTGGGCTCTGCGTGAGCGCGGTGTCGGCCCACAAGTGCGGGTCGGCCTGGCGCTGGAGCGTTCGCTGGAAATGGTCGTCGGCCTGTTGGCGATCCTCAAGGCCGGCGGTGCCTATGTGCCGCTGGACCCGGAATACCCGCTCGACCGTCTGCATTACATGATCGAAGACAGCCGCGTTGGGCTGCTGCTCAGCGACCGGGCGATGTTCAAGGCCCTCGGCGAACTCCCGTCGAACGTGGCGCGCTGGTGCCTGGAGGATGACAGCGCCGCTCTGGCCGATTACCCGGCCAGCGAACTTCCGTTCATCAGCCTGCCGCAACATCAGGCGTACCTGATCTACACCTCGGGTTCCACCGGCAAGCCGAAAGGCGTGGTGGTGTCACACGGTGAAATCGCCATGCACTGTCAGGCCGTGATCGAGCGTTTCGGCATGCGCCCGGACGACTGCGAGCTGCACTTCTACTCGATCAACTTCGACGCCGCCACCGAACGTCTGCTGGTGCCGTTGCTCAGCGGCGCGCAAGTGGTGCTGCGTGCGCAGGGACAGTGGGACGCGCAAGAGATCTGCGGCCTGATCCGCGAACATCGCATCAATGTTCTCGGTTTCACCCCGAGTTACGGCAGCCAGTTGGCGCAGTTCCTCGCGACGCAAGACGACGTTCTGCCGGTGCGCATGATCATCACCGGTGGCGAAGCGCTGACCGGCGAACACCTGCAACGGATTCGTGCGGCGTTCAAACCGAGCCTGTTCTTCAATGCCTACGGTCCGACCGAAACCGTGGTCATGCCGCTGGCCAGTCTGGCGCCGGAAGTATTAGAGGAGGACGCCGGCAGTGTGCCGATCGGCAGCGTGATCGGTGATCGTGTGGCCTATATTCTTGATGCCGACCTGGCGCTGGTGCCACAAGGCGCGACCGGCGAACTGTTCGTCGGCGGCGCGGGTCTGGCCCAGGGGTATCACGAGCGTGCGGGCATCACCGCCGAACGTTTCGTTGCCGACCCGTTTGCCGCCGATGGCGGGCGCATGTACCGCACCGGCGATCTGGTACGCCAGCGTGCCGACGGTCTGGTGGAATACCTGGGGCGGATCGACCACCAGGTGAAGATCCGTGGTTTCCGGATCGAACTGGGCGAAATCGAATCCCGTCTGCTCGATCACGACTCGATCCGCGAAGCGGTGGTATTGGCGCTGGATGCGCCGAGCGGCAAGCAATTGGTCGGCTACCTGGTGACCGACATCGCCGAGCGAAGCGAAGCCGAGCAAGCCGGACTGCGCGAAGCCCTCAAGGCGTACCTCAAGACGCAATTGCCGGACTACATGGTGCCGACGCATCTGATCCTGCTGGCGAGCATGCCGCTGACCGCCAACGGCAAGCTCGACCGCCGCGCGTTGCCGGCACCGGACCCGGAGCTGAACCGTCAGGACTACGTGGCCCCGAGCAACGAGCTGGAGCAGACCCTGGCGCAGATCTGGTGCGAAGTGCTCAACGTCGGGCAGGTCGGTCTCAACGACAACTTCTTCGAACTGGGCGGCGACTCGATCCTGTCGATTCAAGTGGTCAGCCGCGCCCGGCAGCAGGGCATTCATTTCAGCCCCCGTGATCTGTTCCAGCATCAGACGGTGCAGACGTTGGCCGCTGTCGCCAGTCGTACAGAAACCGTGACCGCCGAACAAGGTCTGGTGACCGGTGAATCGCGTCTGACGCCCATCCAGCACTGGTTCTTCGACACCGAGATTCCCCAGCGTCAGCACTGGAACCAGGCGTTACTGCTTGAACCTGCTGCGCCGCTGGAACCGCATCGTCTGGAGCAAGCATTGCTGGCGGTGATCGAGCAGCATGACGCCCTGCGTCTGCGCTTCACCGAGGTCAACGGCGCATGGCAAGCGGCACATCAACCGGTCTCCGATGTTGCGGTGCTGTGGCAGGTTCGGGTGCCGTCGATGGATGCGTGTACCGCGCTGTACGCCGATGCCCAGCGCAGCCTCGATCTGGAGCAGGGGCCGTTGTTGCGTGCCTTGCTGATCGAGGGGCCGGAAGGTCAGCAACGGTTGTTCATCGCGATTCATCACCTGGTGGTTGACGGTGTGTCGTGGCGCGTGTTGCTCGACGATCTGCAAAACGTGTATCGCCAGCTCGATACTGATCAGTCGGTGCAACTGCCGGCGAAAACCAGTGCCTTCAAGGACTGGGCGGCGCGCTTGCAGGCTTACGCCGGCAGCGAATCCCTGCGTGAAGAACTGAGCTGGTGGCAGGCGCAACTGGCTGGCCCGACTGCCGATTTGCCATGCGAACGTCCTGAGGGTGGTCGCGAGAATCGTCACGCGCAAACGGTCAGCGTGCGTCTGGATGCCGAACGGACGAAGCAACTGCTGCAACAGGCACCGAGCGCTTATCGCACGCAGGTCAACGACCTGTTGCTGACTGCACTGGCCCGCGTGCTGTGCCGCTGGAGCGGCCAGCCATCGGCGTTGATTCAACTGGAAGGCCACGGCCGCGAAACCCTGTTCGACGAAATCGACCTGACTCGCACCGTCGGCTGGTTCACCAGCGCTTATCCGCTGCGCCTGACCCCGCACAACATCGAAGAAGCCGCCGGGCAGGGCGCTTCGATCAAGGCGATCAAGGAGCAACTGCGAGCGGTTCCGCACAAAGGCCTCGGTTATGGCGTGCTGCGTTATCTGGCCGATGACGTCAGTCGTCAGAGCATGGCGGCATTGCCGAATGCGCCGATCACCTTCAACTACCTCGGCCAGTTCGACCAGAGTTTCGGCAACGACGCATTGTTCCGTCCGCTGGACAAGCCGGTCGGTGCGGCCCACGATCCGCAGGCACCGTTGCCGAACGAGCTGAGCGTCGACAGTCAGGTGTACGGCGGTGAGTTGATCCTGCGCTGGACCTTCAGCGCCGAACGCTATGACGCGCAGACCATCCACGAACTGGCCGATGCCTATGTCGGCGAGTTGCAGAGCCTGATCGAACATTGCCTGCAGGACGAGGCCGGTGGCCTGACGCCGTCGGATTTCCCGCTGGCGAAGCTGACCCAGGCGCAGCTCGACGCACTGCCGGTGCCGGCGGCGCACATCGAAGACGTGTACCCGCTGACGCCGATGCAGGAAGGCATGCTGCTGCACACCTTGCTCGAACCGGGCACCGGTCTGTACTACATGCAGGATCGCTATCGCATCAACAGCGAACTCGACCCCGAGCGTTTCGCCCAGGCCTGGCAGGCTGTGGTCGCCCGTCATGAAGCGCTGCGTGCATCGTTCTGCTGGAACGTCGGCGAAGACATGCTGCAAGTGATTCATACGCCGGGTCGCACGCCGGTCGATTACCTGGACTGGAGCGCCATCGCCGAAGCCGAGCAGGAGCCGAAGCTGCAGGCACTGCTCAAGGCCGAGCGCGAAGCCGGGTTCGATCTGCTCAATCAGGCACCGTTCCACCTGCGCCTGATCAAGGTCGGCGCGGCCCGTTACTGGTTCATGATGAGCAACCACCACATCCTGATCGATGCCTGGTGCCGCTCGCTGCTGATGAACGACTTTTTCGAGATCTACACCGCTCTGGGTGAAGGTCGCGAAGCGCAATTGGCCGTGCCGCCGCGTTATCGTGATTACATCGGCTGGCTGCAACGCCAGAGCCTGGTTGAGGCGCGCGAGTGGTGGCGGCAGAACCTGCAAGGCTTCGAGCGCACCACACCGATCCCGAGCGACCGTCCGTTCCTGCGTGAACACGCCGGCGAAAGCGGCGGGATGATCGTCGGCGATCGCTACACCCGATTGAATGTCGAGGACGGTGCCCGTCTGCGCGAACTGGCCCAGGCCCATCAGCTGACCATCAACACCTTCGCCCAGGCGGCGTGGGCACTGGTGCTGCGACGCCTGAGCGGTGATCGCGACGTGTTGTTCGGCGTGACCGTGGCCGGGCGTCCGGTGGAAATGCCGCAAATGCAACGCACCGTCGGCCTGTTCATCAACAGCATCGCGCTGCGGGTGCAGATCCCGGCGGACGATCAGCGCACCAGTGTACGTCAGTGGCTGAGCGCTCTGCTCGACAGCAACATGCAGCTGCGCGAGTACGAATACCTGCCGCTGGTGAACATCCAGGAACAGAGCGAACTGCCGAAAGGCCAGCCGCTGTTCGACAGCCTGTTCGTGTTCGAGAACGCCCCGGTGGAAGTCTCGGTGCTGGACCGGGCGCAGAGCCTCAACGCGACATCGGACTCGGGCCGTACCCACACCAACTTCCCGCTGACAGCGGTTTGCTATCCGGGTGATGACCTCGGTTTGCACCTGTCCTACGACCAGCGTTATTTCGACGAGTCGACCATCGAGCGCATGCTCGGTGAGTTCAAGCGTCTGTTGCTGGCGCTGGTGGACGGTTTCCATGGCGACATGGCCGATCTGCCGCTGCTGGGCCAGGCGGAACAGGACTTCCTGCTCCACGGCTGCAACCAGAGCGAGCACGACTATCCGCTGGAGCAGAGCTACGTCGAACTGTTCGAAGCGCAGGTGGCGCAACATCCGCAACGCGTCGCCGCCAGTTGCCTCGATCAGCAATTGAGCTACGAGCAGTTGAACCAGAACGCCAACCGGCTCGGCCATGCATTGGTTGCTGCAGGTGTGCACATGGATCAACCGGTGGCGCTGCTGAGCGAGCGCAATCTGGATCTGCTGGGCATGATCATCGGCAGCTTCAAGGCCGGCGCCGGTTACCTGCCGCTGGATCCTGGCCTGCCGAGTCAGCGCCTGCAACGCATCATCGAGCTCAGTCGCACGCCGGTGTTGGTGTGCAGCGAAGCTTGCCGTGAACAGGCGATGACCTTGCTGGATGAGTTCAGCTGCGCGAACCGCCCACGCCTGCTGGTGTGGGAAGACGTTCAGGCGGGCGCGGTGTCGTCGGCGAATCCGGGCATCTTCAGCGGCCCGGGCAACCTGGCCTACGTGATCTACACCTCGGGCTCCACCGGGTTGCCCAAAGGCGTGATGGTCGAGCAGCGCGGCATGCTCAACAACCAGTTGAGCAAGGTGCCTTACCTGGGCCTGAGCGACGCCGACGTGATCGCCCAGACCGCTTCGCAAAGCTTCGACATTTCGGTCTGGCAGTTCCTCGCTGCGCCGTTGTTCGGAGCACGGGTGGATATCGTGCCGAATACCATCGCCCATGATCCGCAAGGTTTGCTGGTGCATGTGCAGCAGCAGGGCATCACCGTGCTGGAAAGTGTGCCGTCGCTGATTCAGGGCATGCTGGCTTCGGATCGTCTGAGCCTCGATGGCCTGCGCTGGATGTTGCCGACCGGTGAGGCCATGCCGCCGGAGCTGGCGCATCAGTGGCTGCTGCGGTATCCGGACATCGGGCTGGTCAACGCCTACGGCCCGGCGGAATGCTCGGACGACGTGGCGTTCTTCCGCGTCGACCTGGCCTCGACTCGCGGCAGCTACCTGCCGATCGGTACGCCGACCGACAACAACTTGCTGTACCTGCTCGACGGTGCGCTGGACCTGGTGCCGTTGGGTGCAGTGGGTGAGTTATGTGTGGCGGGCACCGGTGTCGGTCGGGGTTATGTCAGTGATCCGCTGCGCACCGCACCGGTATTCGTGCCGAATCCGTTCGGTGCGCCGGGCGAGCGTCTGTATCGCACCGGCGACCTGGCGCGCCGGCGCAGTGACGGCGTGCTGGAGTACGTCGGTCGGGTCGACCATCAGGTGAAAATTCGCGGTTACCGGATCGAACTGGGTGAAATCGAGGCGCGTCTGCATGAGCAACCGGAAGTCCGTGATGGCGCTGTCGGCGTGCAGGAAGGCGCCAACGGCAAGCATCTGGTCGGCTACCTGGTCGCCGCTGATGGCGCACTGAGTCAGAGCGAACGCCTGGAACGAATCAAGCAGCGCCTGCGCGCCGAGCTGCCGGAATACATGGTGCCGCTGCACTGGTTGTGGCTCGACCGGCTGCCGCTCAACGCCAACGGCAAACTCGACCGCAAGGCCTTGCCGGCGCTGGAGATCGGCCAGTTGCAGAGTCAGGATTATCTGGCGCCGCGCAGCGAGCTGGAGCAGACCCTGGCCGATATCTGGGCCGAGGTGTTGAAGGTGGAAAAGGTCGGCGTGCGTGACAACTTCTTCGAGCTCGGCGGCCATTCGCTGCTCGCCACGCAGATCGCTTCGCGGGTGCAGAAAGCCCTGCAACGGGATGTGCCGCTGCGAGCGATGTTCGAGTGCAGCACGGTGGAGGAGCTGGCCGGGTACATCGAAGGGCTGACGGCCAGCGACATTACCGAGGAGAAGGTGGATCGCCTGAATGATCTGATGGCGGAGCTGGAGGGGCTGTAAAACCTCGCAGATCCCGCCTTGCGAAGACGGCTACGGAGAACCTGTCTGTTTCTGTAGCCGTTGTCGCGGGTCGGGCTCTGTAATCCTTTCATATCATTGACTGCCAGGACCGACCCGCTCAGTCTGCGGGCTCCAGTTTCTTTGCCTCGGAGGTTATCGATGCCTTTTTTCACGGTTGACGGACAGGCGCTTCACTACATTGATCAAGGCACGGGGCCGGCGGTGTTGCTGGCCGGCAGCTACCTGTGGGACCAGGCCATGTGGATGCCGCAGATCGCCGCGTTGTCACCGCACTATCGGGTGATTGCGCTGGACCTGTGGGGCCACGGTGAATCCGGGCGCTTGCCTGAACACACCACATCACTGGACGACATCGCCCGTCAGGCGCTGGCCTTGCTCGATCATCTGGACATCGACCGGGTAACGCTGGTCGGCCTGTCGGTCGGCGGTATGTGGGGCGTGCGCCTGGCACTGTCGGCGCCGCAGCGGCTCAACGCTCTGGTGCTGATGGACACCTACGTTGGCGTCGAGCCGGAGCCGACCCGTCAGTATTATTTCTCGCTGTTCAAACAGATCGAGGAAAGCGGCGGGATCTCCGAGCAGTTGCTGGACATCGTTGTGCCGATCTTCTTCCGCCCGGGTATCGACCGGGATTCGGCGCTGTATCAGGATTTCCGAGCGAAACTCGCGGGTTACTCTGCTGAACGCTTGCGCGAAAGCATCGTGCCGATGGGGCGTATCACCTTTGGCCGCGACGATCTGTTGCCGCGACTGGGGGAGCTGAATGCGTCGAGGACTCTGGTGGTTTGCGGTGATCAGGACAAACCCCGTCCACCGTCGGAAGCACAGGAAATGGCCGAACTGATCGGCTGCCCGTGCGTGCTGGTGCCGGAGGCGGGGCATATCTCCAATCTGGAGAATCCGCCGTTCGTGACCGACACGCTGCTGAAATTTCTGGCTGGCTTGAAGTAACGAAAACGCCCACGCATTGCGTGGGCGTTTTTTATTTCGGTCCGAGTATCTTCACCAGTTTGTCCGGCGTCGGTGCGCCTTGCTGTTGTTGCAGTTCACCCTTGTCGTCCATGTAGAAGATCGCCGGGGTGGCCTGCAATTCCAGGTCTTCCATCAACTGCATGTTCGCTGCAAGTTTGGTCTGCACGGCGGCCGGAATATCCTTCATGGCCTTGAGCGTGCTGGTCTTGCCGGCCTTCTCGTGATCGTCCAGGGCCTTGGCCGGGTCCTTGGCCGCCAGCAGCGCGGCGGATTTGCCCGGGCTGTCTTCGCGGATAATGCCGACCATGATGTGCCGCAACTGCACCTTGCCGGCCTTGACCCAGGGGCGGGCCTGCTCCCAGAACATGTTGCAGTACTGGCAGTTCGGATCGCTGAACAGGTACACCGTGCGTGGTGCGTCCTTTTGGCCGTCCTGAATCCAGTTGCTCGCTTCGAACCTGGCCCAGACTTCCTTGGCCATCGGCGCGTACACCAGTTTTTGCAGCGGCGCGCTGCTCAGGTCATTGCCGTCGGCGTCGTACAGGTTGCCCAACAGCACATGCTTGCCGTCCGGCGTCAGGTACAGGGCCATGCCGCGGTTCTGGTATTGCGCAGCGTAACCACGCAGGCCGTCGGGCGCGTCGAACTGGCCGACGATTTTTGCGCCCTTGGCTTCGATCTTCTTGATCGCGTCAGGCAGTTCTTCAGCAGCCTGTACCGACGGCAAATGCAACAGG
Organism: Pseudomonas sp. KCJK9016; assembly: GCF_046231795.1. Taxonomy (NCBI): domain Bacteria; kingdom Pseudomonadati; phylum Pseudomonadota; class Gammaproteobacteria; order Pseudomonadales; family Pseudomonadaceae; genus Pseudomonas; species Pseudomonas sp. KCJK9016. Next base: position 227,639 of record NZ_JBJJMM010000006.1, read on the forward strand.
GCGGCGCCCAGAGACAGCGTCAGCAGGTGGCGGAGGCGGGGCATGGCAGTTTCCTTGCAGAGGTGGCCGGTACGGCGTTCGTGTTCGGATCGGGGACGTCGAAGTTTTCCAGGGCGCGAGCCAGGCTGGCATTCGACAACTCGCCCAGGTGACTGGCCAGCAACTGGCCGTCCGGGCTATAGAACAGCGTAGTCGGCAATGCCATGGAACCCACGGCCTGACCCAGATGACCACTGCGGTCGAACAGCACGTTGTTCAGGCTCAGGCCCTGGGTTTCGAGAAAAGTGGCGACGCTTTGCATGCTCTCGGCCTGATTGACGAACAGGAACGTCAGGTCCGGGCGTTGTTGCTGGGCGTTTTCCAGCACCGGCATTTCCCGGCGGCATGGCGGGCACCAAGTGGCCCACAGATTGATCACCAGCGGCCCGCCCTGATAGTCGGCGAGTTTCACGGTTTCCCCGGCGGCGTTGCGCAACGTGATGTCCGGCAGGCGCGTACCTTGCTCATAAATGCTCAGCGACAAGGTAGCCAGCAACCAGAAGGCCACGCCGCTGACCACGCCGAACCCAAGCGGACGGCGCAGACCCGGTCGACGCCAGCCGCGATACAGCGCGGCCAGCAACAGCACGATCACCCCCGGCCAGGCGAGAAAGCCGCCGTCGCGCAGATCGATGATCTGCCACGGATCGTTGTGATAGTGTCCCCAGTACAGGGCGACGAAGGCGATGCGCGCCGCGAGCATGCCCAGCAGAAACAGACTGAACAGGGCTGACTCGGGGTTATCGCCACCACGCTTGGCCACCCGCCAGCCGACGAATGTGGCCAGCGCCAGGGCGCTGATCAGCAGCAGATGATTTAGCGCAATGGCAAAGGTGCCGAGGGTGAAGGTCAGCATTAACGGGCGTCTCGGGTGGTGGTCCAGTGTTGCAGGAACGTATCGGCATCGACCTCGCCGGTGATGCGCTGGCTGCGGCGCTCTTCACCGTCGGCACCGATCCATACAAAACTCGGTGGCCCCGGCACTTTGTAGCGACCGAGCAGTTCACGGCTGGCGGCGTTGTCGGCGGTAACGTCCAGGCGCAGCAAGCGCACATCGTTCAAGGCCTGCATCACCCGCGCCTGACCGAACACCTTTTTCTCCATGACTTTGCACGACGTGCACCAGTCGGCGTAGTAATCGAGCAGCACCCATTGGCCTTGAGCCCTGGCGGTGTCGAGTTCGCGTTGCAGGGCCGCTGGATCCTTGATCGTGATGAACGCTGCATGATCGTTCGGTGCAGCCGTGCCGATGCGTCCGGCGCTGTACACGTGCAATGGTTGAAACGGATCATCGCTGCCGCCCGCTGCACCCACCATCAGCAAACTGCCCCACAGCCCCAGCAACAGCGAGCCGGCACCGAACAACTGGGCGACCCGGCCAAAGCCTTCGGACTGTTTCCATGCGCTGTAGGCCGCGATCAGCAGCAGCGCGCCGCACAGTGCGAGCCACAACGACGGGTCCAGCACCGGGCGCAGCATCAGCACCGCGGTGGCGAGGAACAGGAAACCGAACACGCCTTTGAGCAGATTCATCCACGCGCCGGGTTTCGGCAGGAAGCGATTGCCGACTGTCACCAGTACCAGCAGAGGGACGCCGATGCCGATGCCGAGGGCAAACAGAATCAGGCCACCGTGCAGCGCATTGCCGCTTTGCGCGATGTAGAGCAAGGCGCCGGCCAGCGGTGCGGTCATGCACGGCCCGACCAGCAGGCCGGATAATGCGCCCAGTACACCCGCGCCAACCAGGCTGCCGCCGCTGCGACTGCGTGAGGCGTGCTCCAGTCGATCACGCAGGGCGACCGGCAGTTGCAGTTCAAAGAAGCCGAACATTGGCAGTGCCAGAGTCACGAACACCGCCGCGAACGTCCCGAGCAGCCACGGATTCTGCAACCAGGCCTGAAGGTTCGCTCCCAACAGGGCCGCGATGACACCCATCGCCGCATACACCAGCGCCATGCAAATCACATAACTGCTGGCCAGTGCGAAACCACGACGTGGCGTCGCACCACTGCCAACTACCATGCCGGCCAGAATCGGCAGCATCGGCAACGAACACGGGGCAAAGGCCAGCAGCAGACCGAGCCCGAAGAACACCAGCAGACTCCAGCCCAGCGAATGCTGCTGCAGGCCGCTGGCCAGCGCTTGATCCTGCGCCTGCTCCGTCGCCGCAGCGGCCGCTTGGCCGCCGAGATCGATCACGCGGGTCTGTGGTGGATAGCACAGGCCCGCGTCGGCGCAGCCTTGATAACTGACTTTGATCTGGCCTTTGGCCGCCGCCGGGATTTTCAGCTCGAGGCCCTGGCGGTAAACCGGTTGCTCGCCGAAGTATTCGTCGCTGTGGGATTCGCCTTCAGGCAGCGCCGGGGTATTTGGTGCCGCCAGTCCATCGAATTTCAGGCGTTTCTGATACAGGTAGTAGCCGTCGGTGATCTGCCAGAACAGTTGGGTTTCACCGGAGTCCAGTCGTTCTGACGTCAGCACGAAGGCCTTGTCGACCGGGAGGAACTCCGGTTTTGTCGCAAAAGGATCGTTCCCTGCCTGGGCCAGACCCGAAATCAACAGTGCAAACAGTAGAAAAATATGACGCATGGTGAAGCCTTGTCCCTGTGCAAGTGGTGAACACAATGGGCGGCAGCGATTAACCGATGATTAACCGGGCGTCTCCATGCGTCGAACCTGCGCGACGCTACAGCATTGCGACCGGTTTGGGGAGTCAGAGGCCCCGGGTCAACCCGGCGAATCTGCCACTGACATTGTGCACGCCTCCCTCGACTCGGCCTTTTTGCATGTTGTAAATCACGAACTGGTCATCGGTCAGAAAGATGTACCAGAGGTTATCGCTGAAAGTTGGATCAACTTGAGCGGCAGTTACGAGTCGATGTTTGTAAGGTGCAAGTCCGGGCAATACCGTTGTGGGGTCGTGCCTTACTTGTTGCTTTATAGTATCGAATGTCAGATAAGTTCCATCGTTCAACAGGAAACGAAACAGGGACTTGTGCCCGAGTGCTTCCAGCCAGGTACCAGCGATGATTCTTTCAAAGTAAGGCAGGATCGGCGTCCAGAGCGAGTTGGAAAGATTGTAAAACGCATCAACGTTGTCTTTGTCCTGGTCATAGGCACAAACCCATGGGTGATCGCCATTGTAGAAGAACAGCCAGGCAATATCCTTGTCGCCCGCCCGTGTCTGGGTGAATCCGAAGCGCAGATTACTGGCGTGGGCGTCGAATTCCTTCCAGTTGCCCTTGATCGGCAGGGGATAATCATCAGATATTTTTTCATCGCCATTGTCGTAGCGGGAATAGGTGTCGTTATCTTTGAGAAAGAAGTAAATACGGTCCGGCCCGGAGCGCCAGTCAATAGCGACGAAGTTTTTGAGTTTGGACATTGAATATTCCTTTTTTAATAAGCAGTGATTGTTTGTAAGGCAGGTTGCCTTTGTTTGTGTTGCGCTGAAAGGTTATAGCGATAAATAACATCTGCGCACTAACTTGTTGTTTGCCATTTGTATCGGTGGGGAAGTGTTAACTTGTTTTGTTGGTTGTTCAGTTGTCGATGCGGCGGTCAATGTTGAAAAGATAGTGTGTGTGAGCGTTTGATTCGGGATCGTGCTTTTCCTCGGCACGGGCAGTGTCCATAATTGCCGCTTAATCCTCTCCTGCTTGAATCGCTTTTTTTCTCATGGAGCTCCCATGCACGTACTGGTATGCGAAGACGATGAGTTGATTGCCAGCGGCATCGTCGCCGGGCTGTCGGCCCAGGGCCTGACGGTCGAGCACGTCAATACGGCCTCAAAGGCGCGGGCGATCCTCAAGGTCGCCGAGTTCGATGTGATGGTGCTCGATCTCGGCCTGCCGGACGAAGACGGCCTCAAACTGTTGCAGCAACTGCGTCAGCAGGGCCTGGAAATTCCGGTGCTGATCCTGACTGCGCGGGATTCGGTCACGGACCGGGTCGACGGCCTGCAGTCCGGCGCCGACGATTACCTGCTCAAACCGTTCGACCTGCGTGAACTGTTCGCCCGTCTGCAAACCTTGCTGCGTCGGGTGGCCGGGCGTAGCGTCAACCTGATCGAGCATGGCGCGCTGACCTACGACCCGAGCAGCCGCGAAACGACCCTCGCGGGCCGTTCGATTGACCTGTCCCGCCGCGAGCAGTCCCTGCTGCAAGCCTTGCTGCACAACCGTGGCCGGGTGCTGTCCACCGAGCAATTGAAGGACAGCGTCTACGGCTTCAGCGATGAACTGGAGAGTAACGCCCTCAACGTGCACATCCATCACCTGCGCAGCAAACTCGGTAAGGGCATCGTCGAAACCGTGCGTGGTCTGGGCTATCGCCTGGGCCCGGCGGATGGTGGAGAACCTGACAAGTGATGAGTCTGCGCCTGCGCCTGAGCCTGACCCTCGGCGCCGCGTTCGCGCTGATCTGGGCACTGGCGGCCGCCTGGATGCTCAGCGACCTGCGCAACCAGATGATGTTTTCCCTCGACCAGCGGCTGGTGGCGTCGGCGCGGATGGTCGCCGGGCTGCTGGAGCAATTGCCGGCCATCCCGAGCAAGGGTGACGGGACGCATTTCAGTGCCGAACAACTGAACATTCCCGGCGGCATGGCCTGTCAGGTCAGTTCGTTGCGTGGCGAGATCCTCGCCCGAAGTCACAACAACCCGGAGCAGGCACTGGAGGCGCAGAAAATGGGCTTCCACGACCAGATGATCGACGGCGCGCCGTGGCGCACCTTTACGCTGGCCCGGGGCGATGTGCGCATCACCACCGCCGACCGGGTGATCGAGCGTGAAGCCTTGAACATGTCGATCCTGCTGGCGGCATCTGTGCCGGTAGGTGTGGCGCTGCTCGGTTGCCTGTGCCTGTTGTGGCTGGGGATCGGTCAGGGGCTGGCACCGCTCAATCGCCTGCGCGAGGCGCTGATGAGGCGCAATGCCGACTCGCTCGAGCCGTTGCAGTTGCAGTCTTTTCCCAGTGAGCTGAAACCGCTGCTCGAGACTCAGAATCAGCTGTTCCAGCGCATCGGCAAGACCATCGAGCGCGAGCGGCGCCTGACCGGAGATGCGGCTCATGAACTGCGCAGCCCGCTGACGGCGATCAAGACCCACCTGCAAGTGGCGCGAATGACCGAAGGCAACGCCCGCGATCAGTCTCTGGCCCGGGCGGAAGAGGGTGCCGACCGCCTGCATCGGACTCTGGAGCAATTGCTGTTGCTGGCCAGGGTCGAGGGCAGTCTGTCGTTCGATGACGGCGTGCAGTGCAGCGCCGAGCAAGTGGCAAGACTGGCGATTCAGGACTCTGCCAGTGGCGAGCGGCAGCGGATCAGGCTGCATCTGCCCGAGCACCTGTCCAGCGCGCCACTGCAAATGCCCTCGGTGCTGTCCATCGCCGCATTGCGCAACCTGCTGGATAACGCTCTGCGTCATACCCCGTCTGAAGGTGCTGTCGAACTGAGCCTGGAAACCATCGGCAACCGTGTGCGTTTCGTCGTTCGCGATCACGGACCGGGAATTGCACCCGACGATCTGCAACACCTGACCCAACGCTTCTGGCGCAACGGCCAGAGCACCGGTTGCGGGCTCGGGCTGGCGATTGTCCAGGCGATTGTCCAGCGCTGCGCCTGCACGCTGCACTTCGACAGTCGCCCGGATGGCTTGCGGGTCGAGCTGACCATGCCGCTGCAACCGGCCTGATCCCGGCACATCAAATGTAACCTCTCTCCATTGGTCATTCGCCGGCCGCGCCGCTATTGTCGCCCCAGCCTTTGACTCAATGGATTGAGGGAGCTGCGCCATGGATGCATCCATCTACATTTGCCCGGCCACTGCGGCCGATACCGGCATCATCAGCCGCATCGTCGAGCGTTCGATCCGCGTCGGTTGTGCGCTCGACCATCGTAACGATCCACACCTTGTAGACACCTGGATTCGTCAGCAATCGACGGAACACATCAGCGCCTGGCTCGCCGATCCCCGGCGCTACCTGAATATTGCCTTGATGCAGGGCCGACCGGTGGGCGTCGGCATGGCCTTGGCCGACGGTGATGTCACCCTTTGTCATGTGCAGCCGGAATGGTTTCGCCGGGGCGTCGGCCGGGCGCTGATGACTGACCTTGAAGGCTGGCTGCTGATTCGCGGCAGTGCCCGTTCCGTGCTCACAAGCACTCGTACCGGCGAGGCCTTCTACCGGCGTCTGGGTTACCGCGAATCGGCGCCCCCGCTCATCCGCCACGGCATGCGCAGCCTGCCGATGCACAAGTCGTTGCCGCTGTTGGCATGACAACTCGCCCAAGGGTGTAAATCCTTGACGTGCTGGTGCGTTTCCAGAACAGGAAAACCTGCATGTGCGCCCCGGGACCGGAACGCGCACCTGTGTGGTGTGCAGTTTTGGTCACTATCCATAGCGAATTGAGGGGTCGAGAGATGTCAGTCGCCACCAGCCTTATCGAAGAGTCGTCGACCCGGATCGCCTCCGCGTCGGCGCAAACGCTGTACGAGTTCAACGAATCGCCGCTGCTGGCCCGTCAGAGCCAACAGGAATCCAATGCCCGCAGCTATCCACGGCGCATTCCACTGGCGCTCAAGCGTGCCAAGGGCCTGTACGTCGAAGACGTTGAAGGTCGCACGTTCATCGATTGTCTGGCTGGTGCCGGCACCCTGGCATTGGGGCACAACCACCCGGTGGTGATCGAGGCCATCCAGCAAGTGCTGGCCGATGAGTTGCCGTTGCACACCCTCGACCTGACCACCCCGGTGAAGGACCGATTTGTTCAGGAACTGTTCGGTCTGTTGCCGCCGGAGCTGGCTTCCCAGGCGAAGATCCAGTTCTGCGGCCCGACCGGCACCGACGCGGTGGAAGCTGCGCTGAAACTGGTGCGTACCGCCACCGGCCGCAGCACTGTCCTGTCGTTCTGCGGCGGTTACCACGGTATGAGCCAGGGCGCGTTGAGCCTCATGGGCAGCCTGGGGCCAAAGAAACCCTTGGGCGCACTGCTCAGCAACGGCGTGCAGTTCATGCCGTTCCCGTATGACTACCGTTGCCCGTTCGGTCTCGGTGGCGCGGCGGGCGTGAAGGCCAACCTGAGTTACCTGGAAAACCTGCTCAACGACCCGGAGGCCGGTGTGCAATTGCCGGCGGCGGTGATCGTCGAAGCGGTGCAGGGCGAAGGCGGTGTGATCCCGGCGGACATCGAGTGGCTGCGCGGGCTGCGTCGCATCACCGAAAAGGCTGGCGTGGCACTGATCGTCGACGAGATCCAGAGCGGTTTCGCCCGCACCGGCAAGATGTTTGCCTTCGAGCATGCCGGCATCACCCCGGACGTGGTGGTGCTGTCCAAAGCCATTGGCGGCAGCCTGCCGCTGGCAGTGGTGGTCTATCGTGACTGGCTCGATACCTGGCAGCCGGGCGCCCACGCCGGCACCTTCCGCGGCAACCAGATGGCGATGGCTGCCGGTTGCGCGGTGATGCGTTACCTGGTCGAACACAAGGTCTGCGAGCACGCCGCCGCCATGGGCGAACGCCTGAGCGAGCACCTGCACATCCTGCAGCGTGACTTCCCGCAACTGGGCGACATTCGCGGCCGTGGCCTGATGCTCGGCGTCGAGCTGGTCGACCCGGACGGCACGCCGGATGCTCTTGGTCATCCGCCAGCCTTTGCACGACTGGCGCCGCTGGTGCAGCGCGAGTGCCTCAAGCGAGGCCTGATCCTGGAGTTGGGCGGACGTCATGGCGCGGTGGTGCGCTTCCTGCCACCGCTGGTCATCACCGCCGCTGAAGTCGACCACGTTGCCGAGATTTTCGGCCGTGCGTTGAGCGCTGCTACCGCCGCCCTGTAAATTTTTCGCCGCGCCGAACGTTCCTTCTACAGACCCGGCTGCACCCGCCGTGCAGCCCACCCTACAGCGATGGAGAAACAGCATGACGTCAGTATTCGACCGCGAGGACATCCTCTTTCAGGTCGTGGTCAACCACGAAGAACAGTACTCGATCTGGCCGGACTACAAGGCCATTCCGCAAGGCTGGCGCACCGTGGGCAAGAGCGGCATGAAGAAAGAATGCCTGGCCTATATCGAAGAAGTCTGGACCGACATGCGTCCGCTGAGCCTGCGCCAGAAGATGGAAGCGCAAGCGGCGGCGCAGTAAGACTGCCGATCAAAAAGAAACCCGCTGGACTGGAAGCAGTCAGCGGGTTTTTTCATGTCCGAAGGGGGCGTTACGCGCCGCTCAGACCTTTGAGCAGCGCATCCACATTCCCTTCCAGCTCCGCCACCGGATCCGCCGCATCGGTGCTGAGCACCAGCAGATGACTGCCTGATTCGGCAATGGCTGCTTTCACCGCATCCGACGGCTGCCGATGGTGCAGCACCAGCGCCACATCGTTTTCCTTGAGCGTGGCGGTCAACTTCTTCAGGTCTTGCGGCGTCCATTCGGCATCCGGCCGCGGATCCTGTCCGATCAACTCCAGATTGAGGCTGCCGATCAGATAGCCGAAGTGATCGCTCAGGCTCATCACGCTCAGGTTATCGGCACTGGCCAGACGCGCTTCGGTGTCGGCAGTGAGTTTCAGCAGGCGCTGTTTGAGCGCCGCCAGATTGGCTTCGATCTTCGGTTTGTCCTTCGGTGCCAAGCGCACCAGATCCGCCGCCATCACGTCTGCCATACGCCCCATGTTGTTGCTGGCCAACCACGGCTGGCTGTTCAAACCATCGACCTTGAGTCCCGGCTGCACGGCAATGCCCGGCAAGGCACCGTCCACCGGCCGGGCAGCGTCGACTTCGACGATGCGGATGTTGCTGCGTCGGGCAATGGGGTACAGCGGATCGTCAGCCCACAGCGAGCGCACGCCGATCACGGCATCGGCGCCGGTGGCCAGTTTGTCCAGCGCCGGGGCGCCGCGCCCGGTGAAATAAGCCGACTGGCGACTGCCCGGCAGATTCGCCGGCGCCGCGCGTTCGAGGCTGATATCGGTGCCCTTGAGCAGCACCTCGCCCAGACCATAGGTGATCGGCAGCGAGGCCAGCACCCGCACAGGTTTTTCGGTGGCCAGCAGAGGGCTGGAGACGGCGCCGCCGAGGGCAATGGCCAGGGCGAGTTGTCGCAAAGAAAATGACATTTATCCAAGGTTCCCTTTCAGACTGGGGACGATGCCCCGGGCAATCGCAGCGATGGCGAAGCCGATGCCGGCGACGAGGATGATCGCGGCACCGGACGGAATCGGCAGGTCGTACACGATGGGCAGGAGAATCCCGCACAGCGTGCTGACTGTGGCGATCAGCACCGAACACCAGAAAAAGCCCTTGAGCGACTGGCTGAGCAAACGTGCCGCCGCTGCGGGAATCACCAGCAGGGCGCCCACCAGAATCGCGCCGATGACTTTCACTGCCGCGACGGTGATCAGCGTCACCAGAATCACGAACAGGTAATCCAGGGTCTTCACCGCGACACCGCGTACCGCCGCCAGTTGCGGGTTGAAGCTGGCGAGCATGATCCGGTTGTACAACGGCAGGGCCAGCGCCATGACCAGCGAGCCGACAATCGCCAGCACCAGCAGGTCGTTACCGTTGACCGTCAGCACCGAGCCGAACAACACGTTTTCAAGAATGTGCACGTTGATCTTGCCCGCCAGAATCAGCAGCAGGCTGGCACCCAGCGCCAGAGACACCGACAGGAACACGCCAATCAAAGTGTCGGGCGCCAGACCGGTACGGTTGCGCAGGTAATTGAGCAGAATGCCGAACAGCAGGCAATAGCCGAACAAGCTGCCATAAGGCCCGGTGTAGGGTTCGCCTAGCAGAATGCCGATGGCCACGCCGGTCAACGCCGCGTGGCCGACCGCCTCGGAGAAAAACGCGAAGCGCTTGACCACCACCAGTGTGCCAAGGCCGCCGAGCACCGGGCCGATCAGCAGACCGGCGAGCAGCGCATTGACCACAAATCCGTAGGCCAGAGCTTCCGGCAGGTAACCGGACGACGCCCAGCCCTGCACCATCAAACGAAAGGCTTCGTAACTCATCAGGCAGCGCTCCGTGGATGGGTCGAGAACAGGGTCATCAGGCGTTCCGGAGTCAGGGCCTGTTGCGGTGTGGCGTCGAACAGCACCCGGCGGTTGAGGCCGGTGACACGATTGGCCAGACGCCCGACCGCTTCCAGATCGTGCTCGATCCACAGTACGGTGATGCCCGCCGCACGCCAGTCGCCGAGCAGGCGTTCGAACACCTGGATGCCGGCCTCGTCGAGGGCCGACATCGGTTCATCCAGCACCAGCAATTGCGGCGCCGGGATCAAGCCTTGGGCGAGCAGCACACGCTGGCGTTCACCGCCGGACAGTGCGCCCATCCGGCGTTTGCGCTTGTCCTGCATGCCGACCCGTTCCAGCGCATCACCAATGGCGCCGGTGTAGCGCTTGCTCAGGCCGAGAAACGCCGGGCGGCGCTGGCACATGGCGGCCATGAAGTCGTCGACGGTCATCGGCAGACCCCGGTCGAATTCCAGCGCCTGCGGCACATAGCCGATGGTGCCGGGTTCGTCGGGCCATTGCAGGCTGAGCCGGCCCTGATGCGGCATCTGCCCGAGCAGGGTCTTGATCAGCGAACTCTTGCCGCCGCCGTTGGGACCGACCAGCGCATGCACGCTGCCGGGCTGCACCTGGAAGGTGACCTTGTCCAGAATCGTGGTGCGCCCCAGCGTCAGGCTGACCCCGGCAAAGTCCAGCGTCGGGCCACTGCTGATGATTGAAAGGTTTTCCTGAGCCGTCATGCGCCGGACTCCTGAATCGCCCGAACCACGGTGTCGAGGTTGCCGGTCATTTCCTTTTCGTACTTGTCGGCGGTGTATTCGCCGTAGGAAATGTGTGACAGCGGGTACAGCTTCACCCCGGATTCGCTCTGGATGGTTTCAACGTAAGTGGACGGGAAATCCATTTCCGAGAAGATCACCTTCACGTCCAGTTCCCGCAGTTGATCGATGGTTTTCTTCAACTGGCTCGGGCTTGGTTCGATGCCGTGGGCCGGCTCGACCACCGCTGTCACCTCCAGACCGAACTCGCGCAGCAGATAGTCATACGCGGCATGAACGGTCGCTACCCGTAACTCGGCGTTCGGCGCCCGGGTCAGTTTGGCCAGGGCGTCGGCACGCATCTGCCGCAGGCGTTTGCCATAAGCGCGGGCATTTTGGGTGTAGGTCCTGGCGTTGTCCGGGTCGAGCTTGCCCAGTTCCCGGGCGATGTTGTTGACTTGGGCGATCGAGGCGCTGATCGACAGGAAGGTGTGCGGATTCACCACTTTGCCAGCACCGCGCGCGGCAACCCCGGTGGCGGCCAGCAACGGCACGTTCTCGTTGGCTTCGATGGTCTTGATGTCCGGAGTTTCGCTGGCGGCGATCATGCGGTCGGCGAAGTCGTCATGGCCGACGCCATTGAGCACGATCACGTCCAGCCCGCTGATGCGCTTGATGTCTTCGGCGCGGGGCTCATAGGCGTGGGGATTGAAACCGGCGGGAATCAGCGGCACGACATCGGCCTTGTCGCCGACGATGTTCGCCACGTAACTGTAATAAGGGTGCAGGGTGATGCCGATGCGCAGGCGCTTGGCCGGGTCGGCGCTGGCCAGCGGGCTCAGCAGGCAGGCGCACAGGCCGATCAGCAGCAGGCGCAAAAAAGGACGGCGTTGAGATGAACTGGGCATGGGCAGGCGGTCTTCTCTCGAATGAAGGCGAAGGTTCAATGACGATGCTCGCGGGTCACCCCGGCATCGAATTGCGCGACGATCTGTTTCCATCCGGCAGCGGTCAGTGCTGCGTCGGACAGCTCCGTCGGCACTTGCAGGTCGGCAGCGCGGTTAAGCCAGATGTCCGGCGCGGCGTCGTTCACGCGCATCAGAAACGAACCGGCCACGGCAGGTGCCTGGCTGTGGCCGAAGTAAGCGTTGTTGCCCAGCAATTGCCAGGCATGACCGCCACGGCTCACTGAGCTGGCATCCTGGGCGAAGGGGGCAAAACCTTCGTCGGCCAGGTTCTGCGGAGTCGGCAGAGACTGCTGTTCTTCGCGCAACAAGTGAATTTCGTCGAGGGTCACCCGCAGGTCGGCGTAGATGCCTTGTTCGCTGGCGCCGAGGTCGCGGCGGGCGTCGAGTTGATGGCCGGAAACCGGTTCCGGCTCGTGAGAGACCCCGCGCCACGCCACCACGCAGCCGGCGACCGCAAGGATCAGCAGGCAGATCAGGAGCACATTCAGGGTTTCATGGCCGGCGCCGGCGGGGCGCACGATTTGGGTGGTCGGTGTGGTCATGGGGCTTCGATATCCGCTTGGTCGATTTCGACCACATGGCCGGGGCCGGCGTCGAACAACACGTAGAACTCGGCGCCGGGTTTCTTGAAGGTCAGGGTCGAATCGGCACCGAGCTTGCCCGGCACCAGAATGGTTTCGTCGTAGCCGATCACATCGAGGGTCACCCCCGGCGCACCGCTGCCATCGGAAAAGCCGCCGGTGCATTTGATCTGTTCGGCATCGATGGCCTTGCACTCGCACATCGGGTTGTGGGCCAGGGCGCCGGTGCTGAAACCGGCGCACAACGCCAGCAGTGCGGCGCTGATGTTCAGGCGAGTAGGGCGGCTCATGGTTTGGCTCCTTGTTTGTTCAGCCAGGCAACGGTGGCGGGCGAGGCCTGACTCAGCGGAATCGAGGCTTGATGCAGGCTGCCGTCCCAGCCTTCCATGGTGATCCACAGTTCGGCGTCGGCTTTGGTTTTCTCCGGCACCGGCAACTGGATGCCCATACGGTATGGCGTGCCGAAGAAGATCGAGCCGGCAGCTCTGAGACTGCGGGGCTTGCCGATGCGCAGGTAGGTGGCCTTGACCGGCTCGATACAGGCATCGCACAGGGCAGCGTTGAAGCCTTTCAGATAGCCCGCCGGCCCGTCGGAGCGCGGGGCTTCGTCGCGCAGCTCGGCCAGACGCAGGCTCCAGGGACCGACCTGGATTTCGCCGATCTCGCGCTCGCCCAGGCCGCTGTCGCCACGGAACAGCGCGGCGTCGGCGAAGTATTTGGGCATGAAACCCAACGGGATCAGCAGCAACAGCACGTTGATGTGGAAACGCCATTTGTGCCAGATCACGCTCAGTCGGGAAGACTGAGCCATGGGGGTGGACTTGCTCACAGGCTGGCCTCCGACGGTTCACCGCGCAGGGCCGGTTGCACCTTGACGCGTTGTTTCTTGTGCTCACGCTTGAGGGCGTTGGCGGTGGCCAGCGCGGTGCGTTTGGTCCAGATCAGTAATCCGCTGAGGACCATCATGCTCAGCAGCAGGCCGAAGAAGAACCAGATCAGCTTGATCCACAACCCGCCGAAATCCCCGGTGTGCAGCGGGCGCATGGACTCGGTGACGAACTCCAGCGACGTGCGGTCGGACAACAGCCGCGAAGCCGCCACCTCTCCGCTGTACGGATTGAGCGTCGCGGTCTGGTACATCAGCGGATACCAGCCGCGACCGCCGATATCCAGGTGTGCATAGGCATTGCCCGGCAGGCTGATGAAGCTGGCTTCCAGGCCGGGGATTTTCGACCGGGCGATTTCGATGGCGCGATCCAGGCTGATGCGCGGCGGCGGTGCGCCATCGGAAGAAATCGGCACGGCTTCCCGGGACATGGCCGGAATGATCGGTTCGCTGGAAATGGAGATCTGGTTATCCGACAGCAGCGCCTGGATCAGGAACCAGGTACCGGTGATGGAAATCACCGCGATGAACCAGATCGACCAGATGCCGCTCAAGCGGTGGAAGTCGCCCCAGAAGATCCGTGCACCATGGTTGAAACGCAGGGTCGGGCGGAAAAAACCTTTCCAGAAGCGCTTGTACACCACCAGCCCGGTCACCAGCGAAGCCAGCATCGGCAGGCCGAGGAACGACACCAGGTACCAGCCCCAGCTGAAACCATTGGTAAACGGCACCAGCCACCAGCCGTGCAGCGCGCGGGTGAAGGCCTTGAAGTTGAAATTCGGCGCGGTGCCCTGGATCACCCCGGTGTACGGGTTGACATAGACCGTCAGCGAACGCCCGTCCGGGTAGCTGACATCGACGTCGAGGGCAAAGTGCGATTCGTCCGGACGATTGATGCTTTGCACCAGGGTCTGGGGTTCGGCCTTTTTGATCTCGGCGAGGATCTGGTCATAACTCAGGCGCGGAGCGTCGTCCGACGGTGCGCTGGCGCGCATTTGCGGGTTCGCCAGCCAGACGATTTCCTGGCTGACCACCGCCAGGGTGCCGGTGACGCAGACGATCAGGACAAAAAACCAGATCGGCAACGCCAGCCAGCTGTGTACCAGGAACCACAGTTTCGAGCGGGATTTCTTCGACATGATGACGGGTCTTGGTTCGGTGACAGGACGCAACGCTACGGGCTTCGCAGCGCGGGAGTCCCTGAAGGGCCGGTAGTGGCTTTCGCCTGTGCGACCGGCCCGCATCTCTATAAGACGGATGACCGAAGCAAATCCCGATGAAGGATATGAAAGTAAATGTTTCTTGTGGGAGCGAGCTTGAGCTTTTTGGCGGCGAATCAGCGCAGGAACGGCAGCACTTCGGTAAGCAACAGCTCAGGCACTTCTTCAGCGAGGTAGTGACCGGCGGGCAGGGACTTGCCACGCACGTCGGTGGCCACCTGCTGCCATTCCCTGAGCGGATCGAAGCACCGGCCGACCGTGCCTTCGGCTCCCCACAGCACCAACAAAGGCAAGCTCAGATGATGGTTGGCCGCGAGGTCGGCACGGTCGTGTTCCAGATCGATCCCGGCACTGGCCCGGTAATCCTCGCAAATGCCTCGGGCGCTGCCGGGCAGGCTCAGGCAGCGCAGGTATTGCGCGAACGCGTCCTCAGTGAACGGCTTGAGCCCGGCGCTGCGGCTCCCCATGACGCTGCGCAGATAGCCTTCGGGATCGGCCTCGATCAATGTTTCCGGCAGCGGTGCCGGGCGGATCAGGAAAAACCAGTGCCAGTAGGCCCGGGCGAAGGCTTCGTCGGTCTGGCTGTACATCGCCAGGGTCGGCGCGATGTCCAGCAGCACCATGCGCTGCACGGCGGCGGGATGATCGAGGGCCAGGCGGTGGGCGACCCGGGCCCCCCGGTCGTGGGCGAGGATCGAAAATTGCGTAAAGCCCAGCGCCTTCATCAGTTCCACGTTGTCGCGGGCCATTTCCCGTTTGGAATAGTGGGCGTGCCGTTCATCGGCCAGCGGTCGGCTGCTGTCGCCATAACCGCGCAGGTCGGCGGCGACCACGGTGAAATGTTCGGCCAGATGCTCGGCGATCTTGTGCCAGATGACATGCGTTTGCGGATGCCCGTGCAACAGCAGCAGGCCGGGGCCGCTGCCACCGACGCGATAGTTGATGTCCACGCCGTTGACGTGGCGATGGTCTTTGACGAATCCGGCAAACATCGGCTTGATCCTTTATTCAGGCAGGTGGCCTGCATCGTGGAATTGCCGGGCGTTCATGACAAGGCGTGAAACGTGTTGGGTATGTTCATGAAGCGTGTAGAGCCAGAGTGCCCGTCGCAAGCAGGTACACGCCGATCCCGTGTGGGAGCGAGCCTGCTCGCGAAAGGACCGGTTCGGACCCTGAAGGACTCAACCCTGCTGAAACATTTCCTTCGCCCGTTGCTCGATCTGCTCCTGGGTCAGATCTTCCTTGCGGGTGGCCAGGAACCACACATGCCCGTAGGGATCTTTCAACGTACCGCTGCGATCCCCATAGAACTGATCCTTGACCTCGGACACTGCCGTCGCCCCGGCATCCAGTGCGCGCTGGAACGACTTGTCGACATCGGTCACATACAGATGCAGACCGACGGACACGGCACTGTCCGGATTGCGCAATGGCCCTTGGTCGCAGGGTGTGCCGAGCATGATGGCGCTGTCGCCGATGCGCAGTTCGCAATGGCCGACGCGACCGTCAGGCATGCTCAGGCGCATGACTTCGGTGGCACCGAATGCCTTTTTATAGAAATCGATGGCCTCGGCAGCTTTGTGAATGCCGAGGTACGGGGTGATGCTGTGATACCCCTCGGGAATGGGTTTGACACTCATGGCGTTGCTCCCTGTTGTTATTTGGCGGTTGACTGCATGTCTTCGACGGGAATGCCGGTCGCTCCACTATAGGCGTGTGTCGCCGCCGCGACCGAGTACCCGACGAGCAGTGTTCAGCCATCGACAGTGAAGCAACAGAATGCGCGGGTTTTTATCGCCAGAGCCTGTTGATAGCCGTTGAAAACCGCGTCAGACAAGGGCTGCCAGTCAGGCACAGAAGCTGCAATGACCCGGTACAACATCGATACCGAGAGTCATCCATGCCTGAATCTGCCGTTTATCCGATCAACCCGCCGACCGCCCATCGCATCACCGACGATGCCGAAGCCTTGCGCGTGGCCGTACAGGTCGCCGCCGTTTTGCAGGAGCACGCCGCCGAGCGCGACCGTAGCCGTGAAGTGCCCGCCGAGATCGTCGATCTGTATTCCAACAGTGGTCTGTGGGGCATCACAGTGCCGAAGGAATATGGAGGGGCGCAGGTGTCGTACGCGGTGCTGGCGCAGGTGATCGCGATCATTTCCGCCGCCGATCCGTCCCTCGGGCAGATCCCGCAAAACCATTACTGCCTGCTCGAAGACATCCGTCTGCAAGGCACCCCGGCGCAGCAGGCGCATTTTTTTGAACTGGCGCTGCAAGGCCATCGCTTTGCCAATGCGCTGTCGGAAACCGGCGGCAAGAACGTGCAGGATATTCAGACCACGATCCGTCGTTATGGCGATGGTTTTGTGATCAACGGCCGCAAGGGTTACTGCACCGGCTCGCTTTACGCTCACTGGCTGGCGGTGCTGGCGCTGGATGAAGAACAGAAGGGCCAACTGGCTTTCGTCGAGCGTGGCACGAAAGGGCTGGTGATTGTCGACGACTGGGACAGCATCGGCCAGCGCACCACGTCCAGCGGCACCGTGCTGGCGGAAGATCTTCACGTGGCGCCATTCAGTCTGTTCCCGACTTATCGTTCTTACGAAAGCCCGACCCTGGCCGGGCCGTTCGCCCAGTTGACCACCGCTGCCATCGACGCCGGCATTGCCCGGGCGGCGTTGCGGGACACGGTTGAGTTCGTCCGCCGGTTCGCCCGGCCATGGATCGATGCCGGAGTGGACAAGGCCAGCGAAGATCCGCTGACGATCATTCAGATCGGCGCGCTGGAAATCCGTCTGGAAGCCGCCGAAGCCTTGCTCGAACGGGCAGGTCGGGCACTGGATGCCGCGCGTCCGGCACCGGATGAAGACAACGTCGCGCTGGCATCCCTGGCTGTGGCAGGGGCCAAAGTGCTGACCACCGAAATCGCCATCGAGGCCAGCAACAAACTGTTCGAACTCGGCGGCACCCGTTCGACCTTGAAGAAACACAACTTCGACCGCCACTGGCGCAACGCCCGGGTTCACACCCTGCATGACCCGGTGCGCTGGAAATACCACGTGGTCGGCAACTGGCTGCTCAACGGCGTCAAACCACCGCGCCACGACTGGTCCTGATCATGGCCGAGTGGTTCAAACACATTTACTGGGCCGACATTGGCCAGGCCTGTCTCGATACGATGAGCATGCTCGGCGCGGCGCTGCTGTTCACGGTGATTCTGGGACTGCCGCTGGGGCTGCTGCTGTTTCTCACTGGCAAGCGCCAGTTGCACGAAACGGTCGGCGTATATCGGGTGCTGTCGGTGATCGTGAACATGCTGCGTTCGCTGCCGTTCATCATTTTGCTGATCGTGCTGATTCCGCTGACCACGTTGTTGGTGGGCACCTCGCTGGGTGTACCGGGCACCATTCCGCCGCTGGTGGTCGGCTGCACACCGTTCTTTGCACGGCTGGTGGAAACCGCGCTGCGGGAAGTCGATCGCGGTGTGGTCGAGGCGACCCAGGCTATGGGCGCCAGCACCTGGCAGATCATCCGCCACACCCTGTTGCCGGAAGCCCGTGGCGGGTTGCTGGCGGCGGTGACGGTCACCGCCATCGTGCTGGTGGATTACACGGCGATGGCCGGTGTGATCGGTGGCGGCGGGCTCGGCGATCTGGCGATCCGCTTCGGCTATCAGCGTTTTCAGACCGACGTGATGGTGGTCACCGTGGTGTTGCTGCTGATTCTGGTGCAGGCGCTGCAAATGACCGGCGACCGACTGGTGGCGCACTACAGCCGCCGCTGAAAAAAAGTTCACCCCATAAAGGCCCCACGTCCACCCCACGACGGCCACTCAAATCTGCCTTGGAGCAAACCATGAAAAAGACCCTGGCCGTTCTGGCTGCCGTGCTGTCGCTCGGCGCTCACGCCAACGAAAAATTGATCGTCGGTGCCACCCCGGTGCCGCACGCGGAAATTCTCGAATTCGTCAAACCGACCCTGGCCAAGGAAGGTGTAGACCTGGACATCAAGGTCTTTACCGACTTCATCCAGCCCAACCAGCAACTGGCGCTGAAAAACCTCGATGCCAACTACTACCAGTACCGACCGTTTCTCGATGACTTCAACAAGACCCGCCACACCGATCTGGTGCCGGTGGTCGGTGTGCACATCGAACCGTTCGGTGCGTACTCGACCAAGATCAAAAACATCTCGGAACTGAAGGACGGCGCCAGCGTGTCGATCCCCAACGACCCGGTGAACACCGGTCGTGCCCTGGTGCTGTTGCACGAGGCGGGGTTGATCAAGCTCAAGGACCCGAGCAACACGCTGGCCACCCAGCGCGACATCGTCGAAAACCCCAAACACCTGAAAATCCGTGAGCTGGAAGGCGCGTTGCTGGCCCGCTCGGTGAGTCAGGTGGATCTCGCGTTCGTGTTCGCCAACTACGCGCTGGAAGCGGGAATCGACACCAACAGCGCGCTGATCGTCGAGAAGGGCAAGAGCCTGTACATCGAGTTTCTGGTCGCACGTCCCGACAACATCAACGACCCGGGCCTGCAGAAACTGGCCAGGGCGTTGAACTCCGATGAAGTGCGTCAGTTCATTCTGACCCGCTACAAAGGGCAGATTGCGCCGGGTTTTTGATTGATCGATTCGACGGTTCCCGTGCCGTGGGAATCGTCAACCCGGAACATCAAGAAAATGAGCTCCCGGCCCTTGCTCGCCCAGCACATCGCCCTGGTTGCGCAGCGGGCAGGCTTCCATCGACAGGCAGCCGCAGCCGATGCAACCGGTCAGCCGATCCCGCAGCAGCATCAATTGATTGATTCGTTCATCCAGCTCCCGCCGCCACTGTTCCGACAACACTTTCCAGTCCGCCGCTGTCGGCGCGCGGTTGTCGGGCAACTGTTTCAGTGCCTCACCGATTTCCGCCAGTGGAATGCCCAGGCGTTGCGCCACTTTGATCAACGCCACCCGGCGCAACACTTCCCGTGGATAGCGGCGCTGGTTGCCGGCATTGCGCTGGCTTTTGATCAAGCCTTTGGATTCATAGAAATGCAGGGCGGTGACGGCGACACCACTGCGGGCCGCGACTTCGCCGACGGTGAGTTGCCTGTGCAGATTTTCCGCTGTGATCATTTGAAAATTGCCCCTTGACCTCTAGTTAACTCGAGGTTTTACCCTGCAGGTCATCGAATCGCAAGATTCGCCTGACAGAGTGGGGGCGTCATGCAAGTTACAGCGAAAAACCGCAGCTTCACCCAATTGATCGAATTCGAAATCGAGCCTGGCCAACAACCGGCGCTGGTCGCGGCGCTGACCGTCCAGACCGAACGTCTGGCCCAGCGTTATGCCGGTTTCGTCAGCGCCAGTGTCCAGGCCAGCGACGATGGCCGACGTGTGCTGGCTTTTCTGCAATGGCAATCCCGTGAAGCGGGAGAGGCGGCGTTGCGCAGTTTCGAAACCGGTGAGCAGGATTTCTGGCAACTGATCCGCACCCATCAGGCTCGGACCGTGACTTTCGGTTCATTCCAGGTACTGAGCAGCATCGCGCGCAGTCACGACGATGGCCTGCACTGCCAACTGGTGGGTTAGATCGACAACTGAATCAGGCGCTCGCCTTGCAGGTTTTCCGTGGGCCGCCGCTTGTTGACCGCCAGTTCGCCGATCTTGATCAGCCGCGTGCGGGTCACATTGCGGCTGAGGCCGAGTAGCGCGGCGGTGTGCACCTGGTTGTAGTGGCAGAACCGATAGGCCGAGCGCAACAAAGAGTCCTCGACCTTTTCATGCAGGGCGCCGGCCTGTTGTTCGAAGAGTTTCTGGAAGGCGCGTTCAAGCAGCGCTTCCGGTGAGTCGTCGACATTGGAATGCTGATCGTCCGGACGGTCGATGCGCAGGTTCGACAGGCGCAGGTCGTCGCGCTCGATCACGCCGTTGCGGCAAATCAGCAGTGTGTGGTGGATGACGTTTTCCAGTTCGCGGATGTTGCCCGGCCAGCTGTAGCCGCGCAGTTTGTGTTCGGCGCCGGGGCTGATGGTGATGTGGCCGTAGCCCAGTCGTTGACTGTAGGCCTCGATGAAGTGCCGGGTCAGCGGCAGGATGTCGCCGGGCCGTTCGCGCAACGGGCTCAGGTCCAGATTGACCACGTTCAGCCGGTAATACAGATCCTCGCGGAAATGCCCGGCATTGATGGCTTTTTCCAGCTGCACGTTGGTCGCCGCCAGCACCCGCACATCGATGGGAATGCTCTTGCGTGAGCCCAGTCGCACCACCTCGCGTTCCTGCAATACCCGCAGCAATTTGACCTGGATCGCCATGGGCAAATCGCCGATTTCATCGAGGAACAACGTTCCGCCATCCGCCTCTTCGAACCACCCGGCCTTGGCACTGAGGGCGCCGGTGAAGGCGCCTTTTTCATGGCCGAACAATTCGGCTTCCACCAGCGATTCGGAAAACGCCCCGCAGTTGACTGCAATGAACGGTCGGTTGCGCCGGTTGCTCAAATTATGGATGTGCCGCGCCACCAGTTCCTTGCCGGTGCCGGTTTCGCCGATGATCAGCACGCTGGCTTCGCTCGGTGCGACTTGTTGCAGATGCGCGAGCAAGGCCCGGGATTTCGGGTCTTCGAAGACCTGGGCGGTGGCGCGGATCGACGTGGCCAGGGCGGGTGAGGGCGGCAGGGTCAGCAGTTGCATGGGTCTCGCTCCACGAAAGGAAATCAGGAATAGAACGTCGGCACCGGCAGGGCCTGGTTCAGCGCCCAGTCGCCCAGCTCATGGAGTTTGTAATCCAGCGGGTCGTGCAGGGTTTGCGTGCGCAGGTTGCGCCAGTGGCGGTCGAGGCGCAGCGACGCATGGGTCGAACGGGCGCCGGTGACTTCGAACAGTCGGCTGCAAATCTCCAGCCCCTGACGGCTGGCAGCGACCTTGGCCGTGGCAATCGCCGTGGCCAGGTGACCGCGTTCCTCGGCGCTGAGGTTCGGGCCTTTGGCCCAGGCCGCGTCGAGCAATGCCGCGGCGCGCTCCACCAGCAGACGGATGCCTTCGAGGGCCACCCAGAACTCGCCATAGTGGGCGAGTACATACGGGTCCTCACGCACCTCGCGCACCGAGGATTTGTGCCAGACACGGGTTTCGCTCAGGGTGTATTGCCGCGCTTCTTCGAAGGCGCCTTCGGCGATGCCGAGAAACATGTGGGTGAACGTCAGTTGTGCGATCAACGGGCGCAGGCAGGCGAACGGTGTACTCAGCGGGCCGGGATCGAGCAGCAGTTCCGATTCCTCGACCCGCACCCGTTCGAACGTGGCGCTGCCGCTATCGGTCTGGCGCTGGCCGATGTTGTTCCAGTCGTTGTGCAGGGTGATGCCACTGCGGCCGCTGGGGATCGCCGCGATCAGCAGTTTGCCGCCGTTGCTTTCATCCACCGCCGAGGCGATCAGCATCTGTGAATCGCTGGCACCGGAGCAGAAACTTTTCTTGCCGGAAAACTCGCGCCAGCCTCCGAGATCCTTGACCACGGTGCGGGTGTCCAGCGGATTGAGGGCATTGCCCCAGAACCAGTTCTGCCGCGCCGTCTGTTCGAACCACGGCTGCCATTGTTCGGGACGGGAAAACAGGCGGACGGTGGCCAACATCAAATGATGAAAACCGAAGACGTGGGCGATCGAACTGTCGACTTTGGCGAACTCGCGCACGACTTCCAGGGTTTCGCTCCAGCGCGCGCCGAGGCCGCCGTAACGGGTGGGAATGCTCAGGGCCAGCAGACCGCTTTCACGCAAGGCATCGCGTTCGGCTTTCGGCGTGCCGCCGCGTTCGTCGCGTTCGACGGCGGTCAGGGCGAATTCAGCGGCCAGTTGTCGGGCGGTCTGCAACGGGGAAAGCAGGGTGCTTTGCGGTTTGGCAGTCACTCGGTCTTCCTCAGGCGTTGGCTTTGGCAGGCAGAACATCGTTGGCGATCATTTCGCCAAACGGCCCGGTGAGGTTGGTCACGCCGCGCCCGGCCAGGCTCGCGTAGGGTTCGGGCAACAGCGGGAACACCAGTTCGGCAAACCGGTAGGCTTCTTCCAGGTGCGGATAACCGGAAAAGATGAAGCTCTCGATACCCAGGTCTGCATATTCCTTGATTCGTGCCGCTACTTGTTGCGGATCACCGACCAGCGCAGTGCCCGCCCCGCCGCGTACCAGGCCGACGCCGGCCCACAGGTTGGGAGCGATTTCCAGGTTGTCGCGGCGCCCACCGTGCAGGGCGGCCATGCGCCGTTGGCCTTCGGAGTCGAAACGGGAAAAGGATTTCTGCGCGGCCTCGATGGTTTCGTCGCTGATGTGTTCGATCAGTCTGTCAGCGGCTTTCCAGGCGTCTTCGGCGGTCTCGCGCACGATCACATGCAGGCGGATGCCGAACTTCACCTTGCGCCCGTGGCGGGCGGCGCGCTCACGCACGTCGGCAAGTTTTTCCGCTACGGCGGCCGGTGGTTCGCCCCAGGTCAGGTACACGTCGACCTGCTCGGCGGCCAGGTCGTGGGCCGCGTCGGAGGAGCCGCCGAAGTACAGCGGCGGGTAGGGTTTCTGTACCGGTGGATACAGCGCCTTGGCGTTCTGCACCTTCAGGTGTTTGCCTTCGAAATCCACGGCTTCGCCTTGCAACACACGGCGCCAGATTTTCAGGAATTCGTCGGTGACTTCGTAGCGTTCGCTGTGGCTGAGGAAACTGCCGTCGCCACGGTTTTCGTCCGGGTCGCCGCCGGTCACGACATTGATCAGCAGGCGGCCGTTGGACAGCCGATCAAGTGTCGCCGCCATACGTGCCGAGACGGTCGGCGAGATGATCCCCGGACGGATCGCCACCAGATAACGCAGGCGTTCGGTCAGCGGCACCAGCGCCGAGGCGATCACCCACGAGTCCTCGCAGGAACGCCCGGTGGGAATCAGCACACCGTGATAGCCGAGGCTGTCAGCGGCTTGCGCAACCTGTTTCAGGTAATGGAGGGTGACCGGGCGGGCGCCTTGGGTGGTGCCCAGATAGTGACCGTCGCCATGGGTCGGCAGGAACCAGAAAACATCCATGAACAGCTCCTCAGGCGGTTTTCAGCAAAGGTTTGATGTGCGTACCGAACAGCGGCGCGGCGCGCTCTGCGGCCAGACGGATGCGCGCTTTCAAGGGCTCGCTGGTGATCTGGTAGTCGGCGAAATCGGCCTCGGTGGCGTACACACCGATGGGCAAGGTCACGGCCTGGAAGAAACTGAACAGCGGGCGCAACTGGTGATCGAGCACCAGCGCATGGCGTTCGCTGCCACCGGTAGCGGCGAGCAGCACAGGGGTGTCGATCAGCGCGTTCAGATCGATCAGGTCGAATAGATGTTTGAGCAAACCCGGATACGAACCGCGATAAACCGGCGCCGCAACGATCAGCAGGTCAGCCTGTTCGATGGCCTGCAGTTCGGCTTCGATTTCCGCCGGCAACTCCTGACGGGACAGTGCGGCGCCGAGCGGGCGGGCGATATCGCCGAGTTCGATCAAGTGACTCTCGACGGGCAGGTGCCCGGACAATTCGCTCAGCAGGGCCTGGGTCAGCACCAGCGTGCGGGACGGACGCCAGGTTCCGCCGGACAGGGCGACGACTTTCAATGGACGCGACATGGTCAGTTCCTTTTTCAACAGTTGCTCGGCGAGCAGTGAGTAGTCACGGGAGCAGAGCAAGCGCTGTACCAATTCTTTGAAAGCCCGTATTCCGGGGCCTTGAGCGTTGTCGCGGGCTGTGGTCCTGTGACTTTCAGGCGGGTTTGTTGAACCGCTGTTGCCCGGGAAACAGTTGCTGGAGCAACAGTGCCGAACGCGATGAAGGATTTATAAGGGCTTATTTTTATTCCTCAAAAGACTATTAATTGATATTGATAGATCCATTGTGAATATTTGAATGTGATCTGTCGGCAAACCTGATAGCCACTATTGAGAGCGTTGATTTCTGCCACGACGAGCCCGGGCGTAGCCTTTCTCCATCGACTCCACACTGCTCACCAGGACGCTCCCATGAATCGTTTACTGACTGTTTCCCTGATGCTCGCTGTCTCCGTTCTCGCCGGTTGCGCGAGTCACGTTTCCCCGGAACTGCGCCCTTACACGGCGGAAGAAACCCGTGAACTGGCCCTTGAAAGCCTTAATCGTCGTGGTTTGTCCTTCGATGAATATCAGGCGAAGAAAGCTGAACTGCTTGGTCAGCCGCAGAAGCCTTTCGGCTTTGATAACAAGGGCGAGATGAGCGCAGAACGAGCAGTACAGCTGCACGGTCGCCCTAGCTGATCCGCAACTGTACTGCTCGAAGTTTTACCTAACTGTCCGTGGGTTTGCGGGACGCCGTGGGATAGGGTCAACACCTGAATGACCCTGACGGACTGCCTGCCATGACCCTCTCGCTTGACCTGCTGTTGGGCTTTGCCCTGTTTGCCCTTGTCACCTCGATCACACCGGGGCCGAACAACACGATGTTGTTGGCGTCGGGGGTGAATTTCGGCTTCAACCGCACCATTCCTCATATGCTCGGCATTACCTGCGGTTTCTTCGTGCTGGTGGTGGCGGTGGGGTTCGGGCTGGGCGCGGTGTTTCAGACCTATCCGATCCTGTACTCGGTGCTGCGGTATGTCGGCGCGGCGTACTTGCTGTACCTGGCGTGGAAAATCGCCCATTCCGGCCCGGTCGGCGAAAGCGAATCCGGCGAGGCGAAACCGATCAGCTACCTCGGCGCGGCAGCCTTCCAGTGGGTCAATCCCAAGGCGTGGATCATGGCCATCGGTGCCATCAGCACTTACACACCGATGCAGGGATATTTCACCAACGTCATCGTGATCGCTGCGGTGTTCGCCATCATCAACCTGCCGAGCGTCGGCGTCTGGGCGGCGTGCGGGACCTTGCTGCGCAACGTGCTCAAGGATCGCCGCTGGTTGCGGGTGTTCAACTGGGGCATGGCCGCGCTGCTGGTGATTTCGCTGTATCCGTTACTCCTTGAAAGCTTTAGCTGACGCAGCGCTACAACCACCGGCCTGATGCCTGTTAAAGTCGCGTTCAGGAGCGTTCCTACGCACTTTTAATGAAGCCCTACTTCTTTAACGGCATCCGATCAGGTATTGATGACGCTCTCGAACCCGGGCGCAGCTCACAAGGCTGTGCCGCGCCGTTCGCAGATACGAGCCTCCTGATCCCGGAACACGCTCTGCGAGTCTTTTTATGAATCAACGTCCGCTGTATTTCGATTACGCCGCCACCACTCCGGTGGATGAGCGGGTCATTCAGGTGATGATCGAGTGTCTGGGTTTCAACGGTAATTTCGGCAACCCGGCCTCCAGTTCCCACGCCTTTGGTCAGCAGGCCCGCAAAACCGTCGAAAACGCCCGCCGTCAGGTGGCCGAACTGGTCGGCGCGCAGCCACAGCAAATCGTCTGGACCTCCGGCGCCACTGAATCCAACAACCTCGCCCTCAAGGGCGTGGCTCAGGCCCGCGGCGTTTCCGGCGGCCACATCATCACCAGTCAGATCGAACACAAAGCCATTCTCGACACTGCCCGGCAATTGCAGGAGTCCGGTGTGGCCGTCACCTATCTGGTACCGGACGCCGAGGGCCTGATCACTCCGCGGGCGGTCAGCGAAGCAATGCGCGATGACACCTTTCTGGTGTCGTTGATGCTGGTCAACAACGAACTCGGCACCGTCAACGACATCCCCGCCATCGGCGAAGTGGTGCGCGGGCGTGGGGCGTTGTTCCATGTCGATGCGGCCCAGGGCGCCGGCAAGGTCGTGATTGATCTGGCGCAATGGCCGGTGGACCTGATGTCGTTTTCGGCGCACAAGCTTTACGGCCCCAAGGGCATCGGTGCGCTGTACGTCGGTCCGCGTGCGCAACAACGTTTGCAGGCGCAGATTCACGGCGGCGGCCACGAGGGCGGGTTGCGTTCCGGTACGTTGGCGACGCATCAGATCGCCGCGATGGGCTCGGCGTTTGCTTTGGCCGCCGAGGCTTTCGAGGACGAGAAGAAAACCATTGTCGCGTTGCGCGAGCGACTGCTCGAACAGCTATTGAGCCTGCCTGGCGTGCGCCTCAACGGCAGCGCCGCGCAACGCATTCCGCACACCCTGAGCCTGACCTTCAGCGAAGGCGAGTTCAATCCGGCGGCGTTGAGCCATTCGATCGCATTTTCCGCGACCTCGGCCTGCAATTCCGCCAGCAACACACCATCTCACGTGCTGCTGGCTCTGGGGCATGACGCACACCTGGCCGGCCGTACCATTCGCCTGAGCCTCGGTCGTTTCACCACCGCCGAGGACATCGACAAGGCTGTAGATCTGATCAAGACCGCCTGCACCAGTGCTCCGGCATTCTGGGCGACAGGGCTTTAACGAGCCGGTTTCGAACGGCACCGAACAATAACGATGAAGTGATTGGCAGGAGACACGATGAGTACCCAGACTTTGACCGAAGGAACGGTTCCCCAGCGCCTGGCGCACACCCGCGAACTGATGCGTCGCGAAGGCATTCACGCACTGCTTGTGCCGTCCGCCGACCCGCACCTGTCGGAGTACCTGCCGGGTTACTGGCAGGGGCGGCAATGGTTGTCGGGCTTCCATGGTTCGGTGGGCACCTTGATTGTCACTGCCGATTTCGCCGGCGTCTGGGCCGACAGTCGTTACTGGGAGCAGGCGACCAAGGAACTCAAGGGCAGCGGTATCGAACTTGTGAAACTGCAACCGGGTCAGCCGAGCCCGCTGGACTGGTTGGCCGAGCAGACGCCGGAAGGTGGCGTGGTCGCGGTTGATGGCGCGGTCATGGCCGTGGCCTCGGCGCGTACGCTGGGCAGCAAGCTCGAAGCGCGGGGCGCCAGCTTGCGTACCGATCTCGACCTGTTGAACGAGGTCTGGGGCGATCGTCCTGGCCTGCCGAACGCGCCGATCTATCAGCACCTGCCGCCGATGGCGACCGTCAGCCGTGGCGAGAAAATCGCCCAACTGCGCGAAACCCTGCAGGAGCGCGGAGCGGACTGGCACTTCATCGCCACCCTCGACGACATCGCCTGGCTGTTTAACCTGCGTGGCGGCGATGTGTCATTCAACCCGGTATTCGTTTCCTTCGCATTGATCAGCCAGCAACAAGCCACGCTGTTTGTGGCGTTGAACAAGGTCGACGCTGAACTGCGCGCCGTGTTGGAGAAGGACGGTGTGACCCTGCGCGACTACAGCGAAGTTGCGGATGCCTTGCGTGCGATCCCGAGCGACGCGAGTCTGCTGGTGGATCCGGCGCGGGTGACCAATGGTTTGCTCGGCAATCTCGACAATGGTGTGAAACTGGTTGAAGGCCTCAACCCGACAACGTTGGCCAAATCGAAAAAAAGCCCGGCAGATGCCGAGCATATCCGTCGGGCAATGGAGCAGGACGGCGCGGCGCTGTGCGAGTTCTTCACCTGGCTTGAGTCGGCCTGGGGGCGTGAGCGCATTACCGAGCTGACCATCGACGAAAAACTCACGGCGGCCCGTGAGCGCCGTCCGGATTATGTTTCGCTGAGTTTCAACACTATCGCTGCGTTCAATGCCAACGGCGCGATGCCGCATTATCACGCCACCGAAGAAGAACACGCGGTGATCGAGGGCAATGGTCTGTTGCTGATCGACTCCGGCGGACAGTACCTGGGTGGCACCACCGACATCACCCGTATGGTGCCGGTCGGTACGCCAACCGAGGAGCAGAAGCGTGACTGCACCCGCGTGTTGAAGGGCGTGATTGCGTTGTCCCGCGCGCATTTCCCGAAAGGCATTCTGTCGCCGCTGCTGGATGCGATCGCCCGTGCGCCGATCTGGGCCGAGAACGTGGATTACGGCCATGGCACCGGTCACGGCGTGGGATATTTCCTCAATGTGCACGAAGGTCCGCAGGTGATCGCCTATCAGGCCGCGCCGGCGCCGCAAACCGCCATGCAGCCAGGAATGATCACGTCTATCGAGCCAGGCACTTATCGTCCGGGGCGTTGGGGTGTGCGAATCGAGAACCTGGCGATGAACGTTGAGGCTGGCAGCAGTGAGTTCGGTGACTTCCTCAAGTTCGAAACCCTGACCCTGTGCCCGATCGACACCCGTTGCCTGGAACCGTCTTTGCTGACGCAGGAAGAGAAGCAATGGTTGAACGCCTATCACACCGAAGTGCGCGAGCGTTTGAGTCCGTTGCTCAGCGGTGAGGCGCTGGCATGGCTGAACACGCGTACTGCCGCTATTTAATGGGTTGAAGCTCGGGTGCTGCTGCCAGCGCCCGGGCCATGTACTCGACAAGCGCATTGACCCTGGCGGACTGGCGACGGTTCGCCGGGGACACGGCATGTATTGGCAGTGATCGGGTCTGGTAATCCTGCAACAGGGCGACCACTCGACCCGCCTTCAAATCCTCGCTGAACAGCCAGGCCGGTGACAGCGAAATCCCCAATCCCCCCAGGACCATTTCGCGGATCGCTTCCGAGTTGTTGCTCTGGGCGTTGCCTTTGATGCGCACCTCGTGGCGTTGGCCGTCCTTTTCGTAAGTCCACAGGTTTTGCGATTCGAGCAGGTTGAATTGCAGGCAGTTGTGCTGCGTCAGATCCTGCGGCAATTGCGGATGTCCATGGTGTTGCAGATAAACAGGTGCCGCGACAGTGACGCGATGGGTGGTGCCAATTCGACGGGCGATCATGCCGCTGTCGTTCAACTCGCCGATGCGCAGGCTGACATCCAGACCCTCGCTGACCAGATCCAGATTCTGATCGTTCAGGTGCAGGTCGATCTGAATCTGTGGGTATCGCTTGAGAAAATCGGGGAGTCTTGGAGCGATCTGCAGGCGGCCAAAGCTGACCGATGAGCCTATTCGTAACGCCCCGGCGACTGTTTCCCGACCGGACTGGAAACTGTGTTCGGCAGCATCCACCGCTGCAAGAATATTGCGGCATTCGTTGTAGTACCGCTGACCTTCATCGGTCAGCGACAGCTTGCGCGTGCTGCGGGCAATCAGCTTGCCGCCCAGCTGGGTTTCAAGAGCACGCAGAACTTTGCTGATGGTGGGTTGGGTGGTTTGCAGCTCACGGGCCACGGCGGAAAAGCTACCGCGCTCGATCACCCGGACGAAAATTGCCATTGCGTTGAGCTTGTCCATGAAGCGCCTCATTCATGCCGGAATGGCATGACCACTATAGCCATTCGGCGTCTTATCGGCATGAGTCGACTGGGAGAACATGGCTTCACTTTCTCCCACAGGAATGACCGAAATGACTGATTCAAAGCACATGAACGCCCTGATAGTAGACGTAGCCAATGGGCCGCTACGCTTGGTTTCCCTTGAACGTCCCGTGGCTGGTGCCGGACTGGTATTGGTGCGGATCAAGGCCAGCGGCGTGAATCCGCTGGACCTGAAAATCCGCGCGGGGCAAGCCGCCCATGCTCGACAGCCGTTGCCGGCGGTGCTGGGGCTGGATCTTGCGGGTGTGATTGAAGCGGTGGGTGAGGGCGTGCAGGGTTGGGCGCCGGGTGATGAGGTTTATGCGTTGGCGACCGGCGTTGGCGGCGTGCAGGGTTCGCTGGCCGAATTTGCGGTGGTCGATGTGCGACTTCTGGCGCGTAAGCCGGTCAACCTGAGCATGCGCGAGGCGGCAGGTTTGCCGCTGGTGCTGATTACTGCCTGGGAAGGCCTGGTGGATCGGGCACGAGTGAATGCCGGGCAAAAGGTGCTGATTCACGGAGGGGCGGGTGGCGTTGGGCACGTCGCGGTGCAAATTGCCCGCGCATTCGGTGCCGAGGTTTTCGCGACGGGATCCGCAGGGCAACGCGGGATTATTGAAGGTTATGGCGCGACGTTCATTGATTACCGCGAAATGTCGGTTGACGACTATGTCCGCGAGTACACCGCGGGGGAGGGGTTCGATATCGTTTATGACACGGTGGGTGGCGAAACGCTGGATGCTTCCTTCAAGGCTGCAGGAATCTACCATGGGCACGTTTTGAGTTGCCTGGGCTGGGGCCAACATAGTCTGGCACCGCTGTCCTTCCGCGGTGCAACCTACTCGGGAGTGTTTACCCTGATGCCTCTGCTGACCGGGAAGGGCGGAGATCATCATGGCGAGATTCTGCGCCAGGCGGCGCTGTTGATTGAGGCAGGGAAGGTCAAGCCGTTGCTTGATGTGCGTCGGTTCACCCTTGAATCGGCCTATGAGGCCCATGAACTGCTTTCATCGAAAGCAGTTCGGGGACGTTTGGTGGTAGAGATCTAGCGCAGGGCTTCTTCAACGAAGTCGAGTCGATCCTGGCCAAAGAACAACTGGTTGCCGATGAACATGCTTGGGGCACCGAAGACACCGCGTTTTACGGCGGCCTCGGTGTTGTCCTTGAGGGCAGTCTTTACCGCTTCTTCATGGGTCAATGCCAGTACCTGCTCAGGATTGAAGCCGTGTTCGTTCAATACGGCTGCAACCGTTGCCGGTTCATCGAGGCTGCGACCTTCAACCCACAACGCTTTGAACAGGCAGTCGATGAACGCCAGGAAGCGCTCGGGGTGGCGCAATTGAATGCCGGTCACCGCCCGCATCAATATCAGAGTATTGATCGGGAAATGCGGGTTGAATTTCAGGGGCACGCCGTAGCGTTTGGCGTAGCGATCGAGGTCCTGAAACATGTAACGGCCTTTGGCCGGGATCATTGCCGGTGATGCATTACCTGTGGCTTTGAATACGCCTCCAAGCAACATCGGGATATAGACCAGCCGGCTGTCGGTCCTGGCGCAGATTGCTGACAGTTGGGTGTACGCCAGATAAGTGGCGGGGCTGCCAAGGTCGAAGTAGAACTCCACGGTTTTGCTCATGGTCGCTGCACTCTTTTTTATTTTTGAGGAAGGTTACCAGCGTTCATTCCACGGACGCAGATCCAGCTCGAAGGTCCAGGCGTCCCTTGGCTGGCTGTGCAGATACCAATAGTTTTCGGCGATATGCCCGGGATCGAGAATACCGTCCTGATCCTTGGTCGCATACTTGTCAGGGAAGTTGCTGCGAATGAAGTCGGTGTCGATGGCGCCATCAACCACAACGTGGGCAACATGGATATTCATCGGCCCGAGCTCCCTGGCCATGCTTTGTGCCAATGCGCGGATGCCGTGCTTGGCTCCGGCAAACGCCGCGAATCCGGAAGCTCCACGCAGTCCCGCAGTGGCGCCGGTGAACAGAATCGTGCCGCGTTTGCGGATGACCATGCGCTTTGCTACTTCGCGAGCGTTCAGGAAGCCCGAGAAACAGGCCATTTCCCAGATCTTGAAATACTTGCGTGCAGTTTCTTCGAGGATGCTGCAAGGCACGTTGGCGCCAATGTTGAAAATGAACGCTTCAATCGGCCCGATACGGGTTTCGATATCTTCGATCAGCGCTATCACCTCGTCTTCCTTGCGGGCATCACAGGCAAAACCGTGGGCCTCACCGCCGTCTGCCTGAATGGATTCCACCAACGGCTGTAATTTGTCGGCGCTGCGGCGTGTGACGCAAGCGATGAAACCTTCTTTGGCGAACCGTCTGGCGATGGCGCCGCCCGTTGCATCGCCTGCACCGACAACCAATACGACCTTCTTGTTATTCATGGGTGGATCCCTTTGGTAAACGATCGTTAAGTGAACGAACGTTATGCTAGGATTTTGTCAGCGTCAAGACAGCTCACTCTGAGGAAAAAGCCATGCGTTACTCCGCCAACCACAAACTGGAAACCCGGGAAAAACTGCTGCAAAGCAGCGCGCTGTCGGCGAAAAGCTCCGGTTTCTCGACCGTGGGAGTGGATGGTCTGATGAAGGCGATCGGACTGAGTGGCGCTGCGTTCTACAGCCATTTCTCGTCAAAAAGTGAGTTGTTCAGCGCGATCGTTGAGCGTGAGTTAAGTCGAAGCCTTGAGCGGCTGGGCGGGGAGGGGGCGCAGGACAGGCAGCGGCTGCAATGCTGTCTCAAGCAATATTTGAGCATGGCTCATGTCGAGCAGCCGGAATCCGGTTGTGCGTTACCTGCATTGGGGGCTGAGATAGCCCGGTCGGATGAGTCGGTGCGTGAACAGGCTGAGCTGTGGATCTGCCGACTCCAGGACAGTTGGGCAAAGATACTGGAGAGCGACAGTCTGGCGTGGTCCATTCTGTCGCAATGTGTCGGGGCATTAGTGGTGGCACGAATGCTTGCTTCGCCCGAGATTCAGCGCAGGGTATTGGAGTCGAGCCACCAGGAGATTCAGCGCCTGCTCGATGAGCCGTGCGCTGAGTGAGATGGCGTCGAACTATTTGCAGATGACGATCATGCTACGGCTGGTATAACCGGCGGGATTCAGACCAAATGGATAATCGCCCGGCTCTTCCACGGCGTCACCTGATTTGGCAATGACTTTGTAACCCTTCGGTGCACAGGCGTTGGCGGCGCTGGTATAGCACTTGTCCCAGGAGGAAGAGAGTCCGGAGCAATTGATATGCAGCCCTTTCTTTCCGTGCTTCACCTGGGTTTTCGATGTCGCTGCGCAGCCCGCGATGGCGAGTACGGCGATCAGTATCAAAATTCGTTTCATTACCATCCTTAATGGCGGCCTCGAGTCTGACGCTCGGGTCCGCCCCTGTTCGCTCGCGCTGTAGGCGTTCTGATGTCCCTGTCCGAAAAAGTCCATGTCTGGCATTGGGTTACGTGGCTAAACATGGCCTAAATGAGCGCCAATTACCAGACCTGAGTCAAATCCTGTTTCAATCCACCGCAACCGCTGGTTTGGCAGCAGCTCCCATTGTCATGGTTGCCCCCACTGACGCCAGGATGATGCATAGAATCGCCATCCATTGCGCAAACGTCAGGTATTCCTGCAGGAACAACAAGCCGGACAATGCGCCGAATGCCGGTTCGATGCTCATCAGTGTTCCGAACGTGCGGGCCGGCATACGGGTGAGGGCGACCATTTCCAGGGTGTAGGGCAGGGCCGTAGAAAGAATGGCAACGCCAATCGCGACCGGTATCAGGGACGGCGTCAGTAGTGCGGCGCCCGCATGGACGATGCCGATCGGCGCGACAAACAGAGCTGCGATCATGACGCCCAGTGCTGCTGTGGTTACACCATTATCAGCGCCGGCCTTCTGCCCGAAGAGGATATACAGCGCCCAGCAGGCACCGGCCCCCAGTGCATATCCGGCCCCAACAAGATCCAGGCCGGCAGTGGTCGTTCCTGTCGGTATCAGCAAAAGCAGTCCGGTAGCGGCGAGTGCGATCCAGAGGAAGTCTATTGCGCGTCGGGAGGCATAAATGGCAACCGCCAATGGGCCAGTGAACTCCAGGGCTACCGCGATCCCTAAAGGTACCGTACGCAATGACATATAGAAGAGGAAGTTCATCCCGCCCAAGGCCATTCCGTAGATGATGACAGTGCGCAGTGATTTGGCCGTCAGCTTCGCTCTCCAGGGGCGCAGCAACAACAGCATGATCATGCTGGCAAATATCAAGCGCAATGTCGTCGTTCCTTGGGCGCCAACTATGGGAAACATACTCTTGGCCAGCGATGCCCCGGATTGAATGGACGCCATGGCTATAAGTAGCAGGCCGACCGGGAACAGGATTGAGGCCAGGCTGCGGGGTTGATCATTCATTGCGGGGAACCATCCAGGAGGGGCGGAGTTTTATTGTGATATTGGGCAGTATATTGCGCACCGATCCGCGGCACGTCTATATAGACGCCGGCTTTTCTCCTCGCATGATAGAAAAATGAAATTAAGTGTTGACGGCAGATTCGGGAGGTCTATAATTCGCCCCACTTCCGGCGCGGTCGAAACGG